>JAZFUS010000054.1:0-6180 GCA_036447315.1 Dehalococcoidia bacterium | reverse complement strand
GGTCGAGTGAGGCATGGCGAAGATAATGAAGGCCGTGGAGCCCAGGGCCGCCACAATGGCGGCATGGGCCACGACATCGAAAAGGAGCATGACCACCAGCGTGGTCGCGGTGGCCGCCAGGCTTTGAAATATATAGTTGGGGGCGGCCTCCCTGAATTTCCTGTCGAACAGCTTGAACGGCCCCCCCATCAGTTCGCGATCAGCTCCTGGAGGACAGACCTTATCTCCTCCGGGGGCACCTGATGCCGCGGGGACACACACCCTACACCCCCCGGGAGCACCCAGCGCACCTCCTTCTCCCTCACCTTTTTATCCAGCTCCATGGCCTTCAACACGTCCTCCAGCCCCACCCCGGGACAGGATGTAGGCAGGCCGAAGCGCTGGAGCAGGTCCCTCTGGCGCTCCACCACCTCCCGCCCCATCAGGCCCAGGCGCTCGCTGAGGCGGGCGGCCCCCATCATGCCGATGGCCACGGCCTCCCCGTGAAGAAAGCGCCCGTAGCCCGTGGCCGCCTCCAGCCCGTGCCCGATGGTATGCCCGTAGTTGAGGATGGTCCGCCGGCCCGTCTCCTTCTCGTCCTCGCTGACCACCCCCGCCTTGACCGAGGCGGACCAGGCGATGGCCCTGGTGGTGGCCTCCGGCTCCAGCTCCATGAGCTTCCCGGCACTGTCCTCCAGGAAAGAAAAGAGGTCGGCGTCCAGGGTCAGGCCGTGCTTTATCACCTCGGCCCAGCCGGAGGCCAGCTCCCGGCCCTCCAGGGTAGTCAGGGCCTGAACATCGGCCAGGACCATCAGGGGCTGATAGAAGGCCCCGATAAGGTTCTTGGCCCGAGGGTGGTTGACCGCCACTTTCCCCCCGATAGCCGCATCCACCATGGCCACCAGGCTGGTGGGCACCTGGACCAGCGGAAGGCCCCGCATAAAGGTGGCGGCCACAAATCCGGCCAGGTCCCCCACCATCCCGCCCCCCAGGGCGATGACGGCCTCGCCCCTCTCCACCCGCTGCTCCACCAGAAAGTCATAGATGCGGCCGGCAGTGTCGAGAGTCTTGGTGGCCTCCCCCACCGGCACCGTAAAGGAGCGGGGGGCAAAGCCGGCCTCGCTCAAGGACTTCAGGGCGCGCTCCCCATAGAGGGAGAAAACCGCCTCATCGCTGATCAGGACGGCCGTGCCCGAGGGGAGGGTCCGGACCATCTGTTCCCCCAGGCAGTCCAGCCATCCCCAGCCCACGAAGACGGGGTAGCTCTGAGTGGCGGTGGTGACCGTACAGGCCGGGGCCATCTCCCCGGGACCCCGGGCCGGGTCCCGCTTTCGGCCCCACTCCCGCCAACCCCTCACCGTCTCCCGGCTCACCTGCTCCAGGGTCATATCGTCGGTATGGATAATGCTGTCGGCCATATCGTAGAAGGGCTGGCGCGCGGCCTTGAGCTGCTCGATACGCGCTAAAGGGTCCGCTCCCACCAGAAGGGGCCGGATGGCGGGACCGGTGCCATCCCCCGTGTCCTTAACCAGGCGCTGGTGGATGGTCCGGGGCTGCGCCTCCAGGCAGACCACCATACCCCTCCGGGCCATGAGCTCCCGGTTCCTGGGGGCCAGGACTATCCCTCCCCCGGTGGCCACCACCATATCGTCCCCTTCGGCCGCTTCGCCCAGGACCTGGCGCTCGAGTTCCCGGAAATGCTCCTCGCCCTCCTGGTCGAAAAGCTCGGGGATGCTCTTGCCGGCCAGCTTCACTATTTCCTCATCGGTATCCATGTACCCCCACCCCAGCTCCCCGGCCACCATCCTGGCCACCCCGGACTTGCCGGTGGTGGAGAAACCGATGAGGAAAATAATCTTTCGAGCCGGCTCAGCCACTTCGGGGCTTTCCTTTTCGACCCGCCATGAAGGCGGCTGTTGTTTTCAGATAAGCCCGGCAACCCCGCCGGGTCTCCTTCAGGTGGTCGCCGCCAAATTTTTCCAGGATGGCGCCGGCCAGGACGATGGCCACCGCGGCCTCCCCCACCACCCCTGCCGCCGGTACAATGCAGACGTCGCTGCGCTCAAAATGGGCCTCCACCTTCTCCCCGGTGCGGAGGTCAACCGAGGGCAGGGGGTGGGCCAGGGTGGCGATGGGCTTGACCGCGGCCCGCATCACGATGGGCTCCCCATTGGTCATGCCCCCCTCCATGCCCCCGGCCCGGTTGGTGTCCCGGTGCCAGGGGAGAGATACGCCGCCCGGCTCGCCAGTGCTTCCCGGAAAAATCACATCATGGGCCCCAGAGCCCTTTAAGCCGGCCAGGGCGAAGCCGGCCCCCACCTCCACCCCCTTCACGGCATGGATGCTCATCAGGGCCTGGGCCAGGCTGCCGTTCAGGCGCCGGTCCCAGTGGACATGGCTTCCCAGCCCCGGGGGCACCCCCGTGGCCACCACCTCAAAGATGCCCCCCAGGGTGTCGCCGGCGGCCTTGGCCTCGTCGATGGCGGCCATCATGGCCCGTTCCGCCCCGGCATCGGAGCAGCGGACAGGAGAGCGCTCCACCGCGGCCCAGTCCCTATCGGGCCCCTCCGTTTTCGCCCCAGCTTCAACCCCCCCGATAGCCAGCACATAGCTATGGACCCGGATACCGAACGCTTCGAGAAACTTGCGGGCCACCGCCCCCACCGCCACCCGGGCCGCCGTCTCCCGGGCGCTGGCCCTCTCCAGGATGGGACGGACGTCATCCTGCCCGTACTTCACCACCCCGGGAAGGTCGGCGTGGCCGGGTCTGAGGCGGGTCACCGGCTCGATCCCCTGGACGCGGGAGAGGCTCATGACATCCCGCCAGTTCTCCCAGTCGCGGTTTCGGATAAAGAGGGCGATGGGGCTGCCCATGGTGAGTCCGTGGCGGACCCCGGAGAGGATCTCCGCCCGGTCCCTCTCGATCTGCATCCTCCCCCCCCGCCCATATCCCCGCTGGCGGCGGACCAGGTCCCGGGCAATGTAGCCCTCGGTGAGGCGCAGCCCGGCCACCATACCCTCGATAATGGCCACCAGCCCCCGTCCATGGGACTCACCCGCAGTGAGAAATCGCAACATCTATGACTCCAACGCCCGCTCAGCCGCCTCAAACATTATGTCAATGGGAGCCGCCCTCCCGGTCCAAAGCTCGAAGGCGGCCACCCCCTGGAACACCAGCATGGGCAGACCGCCCAGGGTGCGGGACCCCCCCTTTCGGGCCTGCTCCAGTAGGGGCGTTACCTTCGGATTATACACCATATCGTAGATGAGGGCATCCCGAGGCAGGAGCCCGGCATCCAGGGGAGAGCGGCCCTCGGAGGCGCTGTGCTTCATGCCGATGGAGGTGGCATTGACCACCAGGTTGCACTCCGACAGGGCCCGGGCCAGGCCCCGAGCGTCCCAGGGCAGTGCCGTCACCCGCTGCCCCCCGGTGGCGCTGGGTGCCAGATGTGAGGCCAGGCCCCGGGCCCTCTCCAGGGTGCGGTTGACGATGGTCAGGGAGGCCACCCCGGCCCGGACCAGGGCCATGGCCGCCGCCCGCGCCGCCCCCCCCGCCCCCAGGAGGACGACCCTCCCCCCCCGGGCCCGGAAACCCCCGTTCTCCTCCAGGGCCCGGAGAAAGCCCACCACATCGGTATTGTAGCCGATGAGCCCAGGGCCCTTTTTAGCTATGACATTGACCGCCCCGATGCCGCCGGCGGGCTCCTCCAACCCATCCAGGAGGGTCATCACGGACTCTTTGTAGGGTATGGTAACATTGGCCCCCAGGTTCTCCGGCCGCCGGAGCCGCTCCACCACATCTCGCAACCCCTCGGGCCCCGTCTCCCAGGTTTCATAGCGGATATCCAGGCCCAGGTGGTCGAAGGCCGCCTGCTGGAAGAGGGGCGAGATGGAGTGCTTCAGGGGATAACCGATGATGCCCACATACCGGGTCATGACCTCGAGGCCCGCACCCGGTCCAGAAAGCCCTGGAGGATGACGGCGGCGGCGGCGGCATCCCGGCGCTCCTGTCTTCGGCGCTTTTTCGTCCCGGCATCCCTCATCAGGCGCTGGGAGACCACCGTGGATAGCCGCTCATCCCAGACCTCCACCGGCACGGGGGACCGCGCCGAGAGCTCGTCCACAAAGGCCTGGACCCGCCGGGCCTGGGGGCCCAGCGTGCCGTCCATGGACAGGGGGAGTCCTACCACGATAGTCCCGGCTTCGTGGTCGCGGACCAGCTCCAGGATCCGGGCGATATCCGACTCGGGCCCATCCCCCGAGACCGGGACCATCCCGAAGGGGGTGGCTATGATTCCCTCAGGGTCGCTGAGGGCCACCCCGATCCTTCTTTCTCCCACGTCCAGGCCAAGGCTGCGCATGTGCTCTCCTTTTCAGTTGGGGCGGACCATGTCCCCTACCAGCCTCAGGGCCTCATCCAGCTTGGCCTGGTCCTTGCCCCCGGCCTGGGCCATCTCCGCCCGGCCGCCCCCACCGCCGCCCGTGGCCTGGGCCACCCTCTTGACGATATCACCGGCATGGATGCCCCGGCCCACCAGGTCGGGAGTGACCATGGCCAGGAAGTTGGGCCGGCCCTGATAGACGGCCCCCAGTACCACCACCGCGCTCCCCAGGTGCTCCTTGAGCTGGTCCCCCATCTCCTTGAGGACCTCCATGCCGGAGGCGGAGACCCGGGCCGAGAGCACCTTGACCCCGCCCACGGACTCGGCCTGGCCCAAGAGCGATTCCACCACACTTTTCGATAGCTCCCGCTCCAGGGCCTGGGCCCGTTTCCGTTCCTGCTCCAGCTCCCGGGCCAGGGCCGCCACCTTCTCTTCCACCTCATCGGGGGTGCCCCGGAGCTCCCGGCTGATGGCCTCCACGGCGCCCAGCCGCCTCTCCATCAAGTCCTCGGCTCCCCTTCCGGTGAGGGCCTCGATGCGGCGGAGCCCGGTCCCGATGCTGCTCTCACCGCTGATGAGGAAAAGGCCTATCTCCCCGGTACGCTCCAGGTGCGTACCCCCGCAGAGCTCGGCGCCGACCCCCTGGACATCCAACATACGGACGGTTTCCCCATACTTCTCTCCGAAGATGGCTATGGCCCCCCGGCCCACGGCCTCCTTGTAGGGCAGCTCCTCCGCCGTCACCGGCAGGTCCTGCCGGACGGACTCATTTACCAACCTCTGCACCCGGGCCAGCTCCTGGGGGTCCGGGGCCGTCAGGTGGGAATAATCGAACCTGAGACGCTCGGGAGCCACCACCGAGCCTCGCTGAGATACCTGGCTCCCCAGCACCCGGCGCAGGGCGGCCTGAAGCAGGTGGGTGGCGGTGTGATTGCGGGCGATATCCCGCCGCCGGGCCGGGTCCACCTCCGCCTCCACCTCGTCGTTCAGGGCCAGCTCACCCCGGGTGACCCGGCCCCGGTGGACGATGAGCCCCGGCAGGGGCCTGGTGGCCTCCGCCACCGAGAGCTCGCCCCGGGGCCCCCGTATCAGTCCGCTGTCCCCCACCTGGCCCCCCATCTCTCCGTAGAAGGGCGTTTCCCGGAGGACCACCTCGGCCTCCTGCCCCTCCCGGGCGGTCTCCGCCGGCCGGCCCCCCACCAGCAGCCCCACCACCGCCGAGCGATGCTTTAGCTTTTCATATCCCACGAACTCCGTGCCCTCGATGCCCAGCCCCCGGAGGGCCTCCAGGCTTTCGGACTCCCCATGAAATTTTCCTGCCGCCCGGGCCCGGGCCCGCTGGGCCTCCATCTCGGCCTCGAAGCCGTCCAGGTCCACCTCAAAGCCGCGCTCCGAGGCGATTTCCCGGGTCAGCTCGGGCGGAAAGCCAAAGGTATCGTAGAGGCGAAAGGCCTCCTGGCCGGAAACAACCCTCGGGGGGCCGCCCCGCCCGGCCTGCCCCACCATCTCCTCCAGGATGCCCAGGCCCGTGCTCAGGGTCTCATGGAAACTTCTTTCCTCCGATTCGATGACCCGCAGTACAAAATCACGCTGCACCTCGAGCTCCGGATATACATGCCCCATCTGCCCGATAACCACCTCCGCTACCTTGCCCAAAAAGGCCTGCTGCAGCCCCAGTTTGCGGCCGAAGAGGGCGGCCCGCCGGAGCACCCGGCGCAGCACGTAGCCCCGCCCCTCGTTGCCCGGCACCACACCATCGGCGATGAGAAAGACGACGGCCCGCCCGTGCTCCACCACCACCCTGAAGGCCCGGTCGGCG
>JAZFUS010000053.1:0-6416 GCA_036447315.1 Dehalococcoidia bacterium | reverse complement strand
ATCAATATTTCCTGCTCCAGCTTCCGGGGATAATGGGTCCTTATCTGAGAGCCATAGCGGTCCTTCAAGGGGGTGATGATGCGCCCCCGGTTGGTATAGTCCTCGGGGTTGGCGCTGGCCACGATGTACACGTCCAGGGGCAACCTTATCTTGTAACCCCTGATCTGAATATCCTTCTCCTCCATGAGATTGAACAGCCCCACCTGGATCCTCTCCGCCAGGTCGGGAAGCTCATTGATGGAGAAGATGCCCCTGTTGGTCCTGGGGATGAGCCCGTAGTGAATGGTCAGCTCATCGGAGAGGTATTTCCCCTCGGCCACCCGGATGGGGTCGACCTCGCCGATGAGGTCGGCAATCGTAGTATCCGGTGTCGCCAGCTTCTCCCCGTAGCGGGAATCCCGGGGCAGCCAGGATATCTCAACCTTACCGCCGCGTTTAGCCACCTTGTCCCGGCAGCTTTTACAGATGGGTTTGAAGGGGTTGTCGTTAATCTCGCAGCCGGCGATGATGGGTATCTCCTCATCCAGGAAGCCCACCAGGCTGCGAATTATCCGCGTCTTGGCCTGGCCCCTCTCCCCCAGGAAGATGATATCCTGACCGGCGAGAATGGCGTTTTCCACCTGGGGGATGACTGTATCCTCAAAGCCGATAATCCCGGGGAACTGCTCCTGCCCGGTCTTTATACGCTCGATGAGGTTTGTCCGCATCTCCTCCTTGACGGAACGCGGCCTGTAGCCCGACTCCTGCAACTCTCGAATATTCCCTGGTTTCCGGTTCATAATATATGGCCACCCCCGTTGGCTGCGCCCCAACATTTTGTTTTATTTGGAATCAGGGTCCAAGGCCGGCTCCACTGACGAAGTACCATCGGCTACTCCAAAAGCACCAGTCCGAAACAATTGTAGGGATCGGTGTGCTCCCGGACCACATGGAGATCGAAACCGGCCCGGTGCACCGTGGCATAGACATCCATGCCGGCGGCCTCCATGGAGGGCCGGGCCTCCTTGGGGAACTTGCACTCCTTCTTGTGGAACATGCCGGGGTTCTCTATCTTACCCGCGGGGCACTCCGGGCACAGCCGGCAGGGACCGGCACCATAAAAGAAGGCCTTATGATAGCCCCCCAGGAAAGCGTCCCTCTCCAGATCGTAAAGGAGCTGGTGAATATCCCGCCTCTTGGCCTCCTCCCCCGGCTCCTCCCTCTTGAGATTATAGTACCCCACCAGCAGGGCCTTCTCGTACGCTCCCAGCGTCTCCGCCGTCTCCTCGGGGGTGGGCGCATAGGGGGGGCAGGTGAAGCGCTTTCCATAGTTGCGGCACCCGAACTGGCACTTCTGCTTGACCCAGGGGGCCACAAAGACATCTTTCGGCGATATTACCTTGGCCACCGAGGCCCCATTTTCCAGGGCCCGGGCTATCAACGGTTCGGCCCCGGTTTCCAACGTCTTCATACCTTTTCTTTACCTCTCGGCCAAAGGGGCCCGACTCACAAGGTCCGATTACCTATTGTGACATTCCCCGACCGGGCTGTCAATGTAAAACGCCACTCTCCATTGACAAGGCGCCCGGTCAATGCCAAAATAGGGTGCTATTGCTCAATTAACGAATACTGAGGAGGTCCGACATGGCCAGTATGGAAATCGGTCAGCGGGAAAAATGGATGAAGGGAAAAAGCCCTTATCAGGAATGGCAGGCAGCGGAGGGCATTCCCAGCATCACGGGATACGCCATCGAGGATTTGCTCACCGCGCCCCTGGAGCCCTGGGAGCGTAAGGGGGGATTGGGGTCCTTCATCAACCTGGAGGGGTCCGGAGAATCCGCCGATTCCTACCTGTGTGAGATACCCCCCGCCGCCAACCTCAAGCCCCAGAAACACCTGTTCGAGGAGACAATTTTCATCCTCAAGGGGCGAGGGGCCACCACCATATGGACCGAGGGGGGCGCCAAACAGACCTTTGAGTGGCAGGAGGGCAGCCTGTTCTCCCCGCCCATAAATGCGTGGCACCAGCACTTCAACGGCTCCGAGGACGAGCCGGCCAGGTACCTGGCGGTGACCAATGCCCCCTTCACGTTCAACATATACCACAACAACGATTTTATCTTCAACAACCCCTTTGTATTCACCGATAGGTACAGCGGAGCCGATGCATACTTCAGCTCCCAGGGCAAGACCTATTCCGGAAGGGTGTGGGAGAGCAATTTCATCCCCGATGTCTATAACTTCAAGCTCACGGAGTGGAAGGAGCGGGGCGCCGGGGGCACCAATGTCATGTTTGAGATGGCCAATAACACCATGAGGCCCCACATATCCGAGTTCCCGGTGGGCACCTACAAAAAGGCCCACCGCCACGGGCCCGGAGCCCATGTCATCATTCTCAACGGTACGGGCTACTCCCTGATGTGGCCCGAGGGAGAGCCCTTCACCAAGGTACCGTGGAAGAAGGGAAGCATGTTCGTTCCCCCCGACTGGTGGTTCCACCAGCACTTCAACGCGGGAAAGGAGCCGGCCCGCTACCTGGCCGTTACCTGGGGCGGCTGGCGGGTCAATGTTACCAAGGGCCGCGCCCCCGATGTCAGCCTCAAGGATGGGGGAGCCCAGATAGAGTATAACAACGAGTCCGGGGAGATAATGAGTATATTCGAAACGGAGCTGGCCAAAAACGGCCTGAAGCCGAAGCCCCCCCAGGACTGGTGGAAATGACCGGGCCCCCCGAAATCCACAGGACCCCTAAAATAACCAAGGTGGTACGATGAACGATATCGAACACGACGAGCATGACCATGTCCATGACCAGGATGACCTGGAGGAACAGCGGGAAGAGGATCACCCCCTGTGGGCCAGGGACCGGATCGAGCTCCGAAGTGTAGGCATCGACATCGGCTCCACCACCTCCCACCTCATGTTCTCGCGCCTGGTGTTGCGGCGCATGAGCCTCTCCCTCTCCAGCAAGTTTGTGGTGGTGAGCCGGGAGGTAACCAGCGAATCGCCGGTCATCATCACCCCTTTCCTGGCCGGCGATAATATCGATACCGAGTCCCTGGGCGCCTTCATCGCCGAGGCCTATGCCCAGGCCCAGGTCACCCCCCTGGAGATAGATACCGGCGCGGTCATCGTCACCGGAGAGGCCGCCCGGAAGGATAACGCCGAGGCCATTGCCGCCATGTTCTCCCAGGAGGCCGGGAAATTTGTGTGCGCCACCGCGGGACCCAACCTGGAGGCCAAGATGGCCGCCTATGGCTCGGGGGCGGTGGGCAGGTCCCTGGGGGAGGAAGGCGAAAACCTGTGCACCATGAATGTGGATGTGGGCGGGGGCACCTGTAAAATAGCCATCATCAAGAATGGGGCCGTCGTGGAAACGGCGGCGATGAACGTGGGCGCCCGGCTGGTGGTCCTGGATGACGAGGGGCGCATCACCAGGGTGGAGGAGCCCGGAAGACAGGTAGCCGGGGAGATGGGTCTGGACCTCCAGGTGGGGCAAAAACTCAGCCAGGAGGACCAGCAGAAAATGGCCGGTCTGCTGGCCGGGTCCCTGTGCGACGTCCTGGAGAGGAAGCCCCTGTCACCCCTGGCCAAGAAACTGATGATAACCTCACCCCTGTCCCACCAGGGCAAGATCGACCTGATGACCTTTTCGGGGGGGGTCTCCGAGTATATCTATGAGACCGAGGCCGCCGGTTACGGTGACCTGGGTCACCTCCTGGCCGCAGGAATCTTAAGCCGGACCTCCCGGCCCGAGTTCGGCATCTCCATAGAGAAGCCCGTGCAGAGGATCCGGGCTACGGTCATCGGGGCCTCGCAGTACACCGTTCAGGTCAGCGGCAGCACCATATTCGTCAAACCGGGCCTCCTGCCGCTGCGGAATCTCCAGGTGCTGAGCCCCAAAATGGACAACACCGAACCCACCGCCCAGGCGGTGGCCCGGGCCGTCGCGGAATCCCTGAAGCAGAACGACCTCACCGATGGGGATGAAACCGTGGTCCTGGCCTTCCACTGGCCCTGGGGCCCCGCCTATCCCCTCCTCAAGAGCCTGACCCAGGGGCTTTTGACCTCACTGAAAAACACCGTTTCCCGGGGGCTGCCCATCATCGTGGTCCTCGACGCCGACATCGGCCGTCTGGTGGGCAGTATCCTGGCCGCGGAGCTCGGCCCGGGCTATGACCTCATCTCCATCGACGGCATCGCCCTCCAGGACTTCGACTACATAGATATCGGCGAGGAGTTGGCGGAGAGCCAGGCGGTCCCCGTGGTCATCAAATCGCTTATCTTCCGGGACAAGGAAGCCAAGATGGTGGAACAGACCCGGCGACACCAGGACCATGCTTGAGGAGCGGCCCCGGGATATCCTGACCGGCATCGAGGTAACGATACCGGAAGGGGAGGTCCTGCGGCTTCAGGGCTATAAAAAGGGCCAGGAGCCCAGGGAAGCCGTGGCCAGGATATTGCAAGAGCAGATCGAAGACGGCCGCCGGCTGGCTGAGCCCCGGGCCACATACGTGGAGGCCGGGGTCAAAGAGGTCAGCGAGGGCGGGGCCTTGACCCTGGAGGGCGGGACGGTGCTGACCATGGAGCACGGGGCCAGGGTGTGGAAGGGCCTGAAGCTTCTGGCCATCTCGATATGCACCATCGGCCCCGCCCTGGAGACCAGGGTGGCCGAGCTTTTTGCCCAGAACGAGTTTGCCCCGGCCCTGATGCTGGACAGCGTGGGCTCGGTGGCCGTCGAGAGCGTCGCCGACCAGGTCAACCACATCCTCTGCCGCCAGGCAACGGAGCGGAATCTGCGGGCCGGCCCCAGGCTCAGCCCGGGATATGGACGGTGGCCCCTGGAGGACCAGCAGGTCCTCTTTGGCCTCCTTCCCGGCGAGTCAATAGGGGTGGGGCTCACGGAAAGGTGCATGATGACACCTCGAAAATCTATCTCCTTCTGTATCGGTCTGGGAGCGAACATGGCCCGGGCGGGCAGAAGCGACTCCTGCCGCTACTGCACCCTGGAGCATTGCCAGTACCGGCGGACCGGTGCCAAGGTGGCCCCGTGAAGGATACGCTTCAAGAGATATTCGACCACCTGGTCCAGGGGCAGACCCCCACGGTCAAGGAGTTGACCGAGCGGGCCCTGGAGCAGGGGCTGGCCCCGGGCGATATCCTGGACCGGGGGCTGGTGGCCGCCATGTCCCTGGTGGGGGAGAGGTTCGGCAAGAGGGAGATATACCTGCCCGATGTCCTCCTCGCGGCCAGGGCCATGTACGCCGGCCTGGACATCCTGGAGCCGCTGCTGGCGGCCTCCGGCGTCAAGCCCGTGGCCAAGGTAGCCCTGGGGACGGTGGGGGGGGACATCCACGATATAGGCAAGAACCTGGTGGGGATAATGATGAGAGGGGCCGGTTTCGAGGTGATCGATCTGGGGGTGGACGTGTCCCCCCAGAAATTCGTGGAGGCCGCGGCCGGGGGCGTATCCCTCATCGGTATGTCCGCCCTGGTCGGGTCCACCATGCCCTCCATGCAGCTCACCATAGACGCCCTGGGGGAAGCGGGCCTGCGGGGAAAGGTCAAGACCATGGTGGGCGGCGCTATCGTTACCCAGCCCTTCGCCGACCGGATCGGCGCCGATGGGTTCGCTCCCGATGCCGCACGGGCTGTCGGCAAGGCCAAGGAGCTGCTGGACATAGGATATAGCGGGGCCGCGCGGCCCGGGGGAGGCACCTGAGCATGAGTGGCTATTCGGGGAAGGATAACATAGCCGCCGCCTTCAAGAGGGAATATACCGACAGGGTCCCCTCCAGGGTGATCCAGGGGCTGGCGCCCGGCCTGGCCCTGAGCCCGGTCACCCCCAAGGAGATCAGGACCCAGCCGGAGAAATTTGTGGAGGTGATGGCCGCGCTCATCGAGGCGGCCCCTTCCGACGCCACCTCCGTTCTCATCGAGGATGCCGCCCTGATCGCCGAGGGGGCCGGGACCAAAGCCGGGCTTACCCGCCAGGAGGTGGCCACCCGCACCCTGAAGGCCACGCCCCTCATCGAGGAGAAGTCCGACCTGGCCCGCTGGGAGCTCCCCGACCTGCCCCGGGGCGAACGCCTCCCCTACTTTCTGGATATCTGCCGCCTGGCCAGCCGGGGGCTCGCCGATACCGCCATCGATCCCATGGTATCGGGCCCCTGGACCAACGCCATCGCCTGGAGGGGGATGGAGAACCTGATCTACGACACCGTGGACGATCCCCAGTTCGTCGGCGAGCTCCTGGACTACGCCACCCGTTACACCAAAATGGTGGCCGGGTCCCTGCTGGAGACCGGGATAACCACCCTGACCATCGTTGACCCCTCGGCCAGCCTGAGCGTCCTCACCCCGGAGATGTTCCGCACCTGGGTCATGCCGCGCACCGCGGAGCTGATAGGGCACCTGAAGCAACAGTCAAAGATACC
>JAZFUS010000052.1:0-2117 GCA_036447315.1 Dehalococcoidia bacterium | reverse complement strand
GGAGGTGGACATCCTCCTCCTGCTGTAATGGCTCGAAATCCGTGGAGTTGGAGATATGGGCCAGGTGAACGACGGCGATTTCGATGCCCCCCCGGGGAGGCCCCCCCTCTGCCCCGAAATTGGATATGGAGTCCTCCTCGGGAAGGGTGATGCCGTGAAAATAGGGGATCACCCCCAGCACCGGCTTGTGGGTCATCTTCTCCAGCTGGTCCAGGCCGGGCTGAAGCAGGGCCACCTCCCCCCGGAACTTGTTGATGATAAAGCCCTTGATGATATCCCGTTCCCTTTTGTCCAGCAGGGCCAGGGTGCCCACCAGGGAGGCAAAGACACCGCCCTTGTCGATGTCCCCCACCAGGAGGACCGGGGCGCGGGCCAGCTTGGCTATCCGCATATTGACGATCTCCCGGTCCTTCAGGTTTATCTCCGCCGGGCTCCCCGCCCCCTCGATGACCACGACCTCATATTGGGCTCGAAGGCGGCCCAGCGCCTCGCGGGCCACCTTCAGCAGCTCGGGGGTGCGCCGGTAGTACGCTCCGGGATCGAGGGTCGTCCGGGGCCTGCCCAGGACCACCACCTGGGAGCGGGTATCGGCCTCGGGCTTCAGCAGGATGGGGTTCATATCCACCGAGGGCTCCACCCCCGCCGCCGCGGCCTGGACCACCTGGGAACGCCCCATCTCGCCACCGTCCCGGGTGACGAACGAGTTGAGGGCCATGTTCTGCGACTTGAAGGGGGCCACCCGGAAGCCGTCCTGGTGCATGATGCGGCACAGCGCCGCCACCAGCATACTCTTCCCCACATAGGAACCCGTGCCCTGGACCATCAGCGTCCTGGCCTTCACTCCCCGCCCCCCTTTACATCCCAGGGGATACCGGCCACCATGAATATCGCCCGGTCGGCCCGCCGGGCCACCAGCTGATTGGCCCTCCCCAGCAGGTCCCGGTAGAGGCGGCCCATCGTCTCGCCGGGCACCACCCCCAGCCCCACCTCGTTGGAGACGATGATGAGGCTCCCCGGGAAACCATCCACGAAACGGACCAGCCCCTCTATCTCCCGGGTAATCCTCGACTCGGCCCTCCGGGCCTCGGCCGCCTCCGGTCCGTCCCCCAGGCTGTCCAAAAGCATAATATTGGAAACCAGCAGGGTCAGGCAGTCCAGGAGCACCACCTGGGCGTCTCCCCTATGCTCCTCGATGGCCCGCGACACCTCCACCGGCTCCTCCAGCGTCCGCCACTCGGGGGGGCGAAGACGCCGGTGCTCCTCGATGCGGCGGCGCATGTCGTCGTCGAGGGCTTGAGCCGTGGCCACGAAGAGCACCCGCTCCCCCAGCTCCGAGGCCAGCCCCTGGGCAAAATCGCTCTTGCCGCTGCGGGCGCCCCCCAGGATGAGAACGCATCTACCTGCCATATCCCCACAGTCCCGCGATGCCGAGCAAAACGATAACCTCGGCCAGCTCATCGATGGCGCCATACGTGTCCCCGGTAAGACCCCCCAGCCGGTGATTGAAGAAAAAGCCGACCCCCAGGAGGAGAGCCCCCGTGACCCCCATAACCGCCAGCCCCCAGAGGCCCAGGGCCAGATAACTCACGCCTGCGGCCACCAGCGTGGCCAGGACCAGCTGCCATAGGCCCACGCCCTTTTGGAACGCCTCCCCCACCCCCCCCTCCGACCGGGCATAGGGGAACACCAGGACGGAGTAGACCATGGTCCAGCGGCCCAAAACCGGCATGACCAGGAGGGCCGCCCCTCTCTGCGCCCCGGGCACCGAGCCCAGGGCGAGATACTTGAGCAGCAGCAGGCAGAAGATGCCCACCACCCCCAGACCCCCCACCCGGCTGTCCCGCATTATTTGAAGCCTCTGCTCCCGGGACCTGCCCGCGGCCAGGCCGTCGCAGACATCCATGAAACCGTCCACATGGAGGGCCCCGGTGATGGCCACCAGGGACACGATCAGCAGCGCGTTCACTAAAGGAGGGGGGAAGACGGAACCCAGGAGCCGGTCCAGCCCGAAGAGCCAGAGCCCCA
This sequence comes from Dehalococcoidia bacterium, assembly GCA_036447315.1. Lineage (GTDB taxonomy): Bacteria > Chloroflexota > Dehalococcoidia > JACVQG01 > JAZFUS01 > JAZFUS01. The sequence goes on along the minus strand of JAZFUS010000052.1, from coordinate 92 downwards.
GGCCCAGCCCCACCAGGGGGAAGTAGCCCAGGGATTTGCCCATCTCCCGGGGCCCCACCCGGCTCCGGAAGGGTAACGGGATAAGGGTCAGA
>JAZFUS010000051.1:0-3362 GCA_036447315.1 Dehalococcoidia bacterium | reverse complement strand
CCTCATCTTCTCGGCGGGCCTTCTGAATGGCTACCTGGCCGCCGGCTACGGCCGCTGGCATGTGAGCGGCAAGTCCCGGGATACCGGGGTCTACGGCGACTCCAACATCGGCGGCTCCCTGGGCGCCGAGCTCAAATTCGCCGGGCTGCAGCACCTGGTCACCAGCGGCAAAGCCGATAAACCGTCCTACATCTACATCAACGACGGCGACATCGAGATCCGGGATGCCTCCCACCTCTGGGGGCTGGATACCTATGAGACCCAGCTCCGCATCTGGGATGAGCTCAAGGACCCCGAGGTCAAGGTCGCCTGCATCGGCCCCGCCGGGGAGAGATTGGTGCGCTTCGCCTGCATCAGCCACTGGATGAAGCGCGCCGCGGGCAGGACCGGACAGGGCGCGCTCATGGGCTCCAAGAACCTCAAGGCCGTGGCCGTCCGCGGCACCGGGGGTCTGCCGGTGGCCCACCCCGAGAAGCTCCTGGAGGTAACCAAGGGCCAGTACAACTTCATTCGGAAGACCAAGATCTTCCAGATCACCTCCCGGTGGAGCAACCTGTTCGCCTGGGTGGTCAACAACGAACGGGAGGGCATATCGGCCTACAATCATCAAAAGAACTTCTTCCCCGAGGGCTACGGCCACCTGGACGTGGATATCTTCCTGGACAAGTACAGCGAGAAGATGCTGGCCTGCCACGCCTGCGCCATGCACTGCCAACACCGCTTCAAGATCAAGGAGGGTCCCTACGCCGGTACCGAGGGGGAGGGCCCGGAGTGGAGCACCCCCCAGGGCTTTGGCGCCAATGTAGGGAATCTCGACTATGCCACGGCCCTGAAGACCCTGGAGCTCTGCAACAAGTACGGCATCGATATGCTCACCTACGGGGTCTACCTGGGCTGGCTGATGCACTGCTGGCAGGAGGGGATACTCACCGAAAAGGATACCGGGGGCCTCAATCTGGAGTGGGGAAACGGGGAGGCCATGGTAACCATCGCCGAGCAGATCGCCAAGGGGGAGGGGCTGGGGGGCAAGATCAGCGGCGGGGCCGATGACGCCATCCGCCAGATCGGCCCGGGGAGCGAACGATACCTCTACCGCTGCGGCAAGGGACTCACCCAGGAGCGGGGAAATGACCGCATCCTCCGCGCCACCCCCCTGGGCAACCAGACCTCCAACCGGGGCAACGACCACCTCCGGGGCCGCTGCAACCTGGAGTTCATGGGGCTCCCCGCCGAGGTCCTCAGCAAGATCATAGGCCGCCCCACCAATCCCGACCCCTACGCCTGGGACACCAAGGCCTACTTCGCCATGTGGCAGCAGCACTTGAACACCCTTTCCGATGCCACGGGTCTGTGCAAGTTCTGGACCCAGTGGTTCGCCCCCGACCTGTGGGGCTTCGACCAGCCCGCCGAGGTCATCAACGCCATCACCGGATGGGACGTGACCAGCGATGAGCTCATGGAGACCTCGGAGAGGATATGGAACATGGAGAAGCTGTTCAATGTCCGGGAGGGGCTGGACAGGAGAAACGACAAGCCGCCCTATATCTTCTTCGAGCCCATCAAGGAGGGGGCCCGGAAGGGCCTGCGATTGGAGCCGGACAAGTGGGAGAAACTCCTGGACGAATACTACGACCTCCGGGGCTGGGACCGAAACAGCATTCCCACGCCCGAGACCCTCAAAAGGCTCGGCCTGGACGCGGAGCCCTCCCACCGGCTGTAAAAGGGGAGGGGTGGATTACGAAATACGCTGGAACGCCCCTCCCGGAGGGGTCCTGACCAGCGCCAGGCTCACCAGGGACAGGGCAAAGAAGCCGGCGGCCAGGCCGAAGGCAAGGTCATAGCTGCCGGTCACATCAAAGATGATCCCCGAGAGGAAGGGACCGATGGCCACGCCTATATTGGATGGGAAAGCCACTATCCCGTAGAGGAAGCCCAGGGAGCCCGAGCCGAACAGCTCACCGCACAGGCCTATCCACAGGGGAATATACCCCCCATAGGCAATCCCGAGAATCGCGGCGAAGATAAAGAGGGACTTCTCGTCCGTGATGTAGATGAGCCACACCATGATCAGGGACAGGGGCACCAGGCAGATGACCAGTCCCCTCCTGCTGCCGATCCTGTCGGAGAGGCTCCCTATGGCTATGCGGCCCACGATACCGGACACCCCGACCGTCGCCATAATATTGGCCCCAGTGGTCGGCGAGACGCCGATATCCGTGGCATGGGCCACCAGATGGGGGAAGAGCATGAACAGGCCCAGGGCGCCGAAGCCGTGAATACCGGTCAGGGCCCAGAATGACCCCGACCGCAGGGCCAGGGCCACGGTGTATCCCCCACCGCTCTCCACCCCTTTTTGGGCCGAGGGTTGGTCCGCCGCTTGGCCTTTTTCCGGACCTTGTCCGACGACCTCACCGTAGGGAAGAAGCCCCATCTCCTGGGGGTCGCGCCGCATAAAGGAAGCAGCCGCCAGGAGCAGAAGCCCCAGGAGAAGCCCCAGATAGACGAAGGCGTCTCGCCAGCCCGAGGACAGGATCAGGTAGTTGGCCAGGGGAACGATGATGAGGGTCCCCAGCCCCGAGCCGGTGTTCACGATGCCCAGGGCGAGTCCCCTCTTCTCTTTGAACCAGCGCACCATGCCGGAGTTGGTGGCGGGGAAAACGACCCCCAGGCCTATACCCACCATTAGGGAGTAGGTCAGAAACAGGTGCCAGATACTCCCGGTCCTCGAGGCCAGGACCAGGCCCAGGCCGGTCAGGATGGCACCTCCAGCCACCACGACCCGGGGGCCGAAGCGGTCGGTCAGCCTGCCCATCACGATGCAGGATACGGCATAGACAGCCATATTGAGGGATAGGACCGACGAGATGGTGGCCCGGCTCCAGCCGAATTCGCCGGAGACCGGCTTCAGGAATACGGAAAAGGCCTGCCGAATCCCCAGGTTCGCCAGGATCATCAGTGTACCGGCCGCGACTATTATCCAGCCATAAAAAACCCTGCCCCCCAGCCGGGCATCCGGGCTCTCTGTCATCTCTTATTCCCCCGAATCGGCCATCCCCCGCCCCGGGGCGCAAACCCGGCCATAGTGCCTCCGGTAAGAGCCGGGGGCCGGCCTCGGGGCACGAAGATAGCGCGGCGAAATTATCCCTGTGGTTGGACTAGCCGGCCAGGGCAGCGGTCAGGTGAGCGATATTCTGAAGCTCCGGCAGCTCCCAAATTATTCGTAGAGCCGTATCGGTCCTGTCCGGGGGCAGTACGCCCGAGACGTTATGCCTGAATTTCTCCTCCAGCTCACGGTCGCTGAGCCTGGCGGTCTCCGGGGCGGCGGCCCCCCGGGCATAGCTCGTCTCCCGGCTATAGGTCTT
>JAZFUS010000050.1:0-2123 GCA_036447315.1 Dehalococcoidia bacterium | reverse complement strand
ATCGCCCGCGGCCTCATGAGCAGGCCGAAACTCCTTCTCCTGGACGAACCATCCCTGGGCCTGGCGCCCCTCATAGTCAAGGAGATCTTCGAGATCATCGAGACGATCAACCGTGAGGAGAAGGTGACGATCCTGCTGGTGGAGCAGAACGCTAACATGGCCCTCTCTATAGCCGCGTACGCGTACGTGCTGGAAACGGGTCGCATAGCACTGGCCGACACCGGCCTCTCTCTACGGGAGAACGAGGCGGTGCGGCGTTCGTACTTAGGCTACTGACGAGGCGGGGAAGATGGAAGCTATTGGGTCAGGGATAGGACTCCTCCTGGGGTCGCAGGTGTTCCTGGCGGCGCCGCCGTGGGAGAACCCCAGCCTGTTCGGCGAGCAGGTCGTTGCCGGCCTGGCCACAGGCAGCATCTACGCCCTCATTGCTCTCTCCATAGTTTTGATCTACCGCTCCACCGATGTCCTCAACTTCGCTCAGGGGGAGATGGCGATGTTCGGCACCTTCGCCATGTGGTCCGTGACCCTGGCGGGTGTGTTCTCGCTCACGGTGCTAGGCGTAAACGTCTACATCGTGGCAGTCCTCATTCTCGGTCTGCTTCTCGCTGGCGCCATGGGCGCCGTCGTCGAACGGATTGTGATTCGCCCCGTAATGGACGCCCCCGCGCTGAACGTAGTGGTTGTCACGCTGGGCCTATTCATCCTTCTGAACAGCGTGGCCACCTGGGTCTGGGCCCAGGGAGACCTCCCCAAAGTCTTCCCCAGCCCCCTGAGCACAATCGACAGCGTGGACCTGGGATTCGCCCGCGTGACGGAGCATCGCCTACTTGTCTTGGCGGTGAGCCTGAGCATCATGGCCCTCCTCTTCGCTCTATTCAACTACACCAAGCTGGGGCTGGCCATGCGGGCCACCGCCCAGAACCGGCTGGCCAGCCGTCTGATGGGGATCAACGTGGGGCGCATGCTGACTATGGGCTGGGCCCTTTCGGCGGCCGTGGGCGGGCTGGCGGGTATGCTCATCGCCCCCATCACCTTCCTTCATCCCGGCTTCATGTTCAGCGTCCTCATCTTCGCCTTCGCCGCCGCCGTCCTGGGCGGTCTCAACAGCCCCCCCGGCGCCATCGTCGGCGGCTTCATCATCGGCGTCGGCGAAAACCTCCTGGGCACCTATACCCCGGAAGCTGTGTTTGGGCCTGAGATGAAGCTCCCCCTCATCCTCCTTCTCCTCGTCATCGTACTGCTCGTGCGCCCTACCGGCCTGTTCGGCCAGCGGGAAGCAAGACGGGTCTAGTGAGGCGTTCGTGAGTATCTGGCTGCTCCTGGGATTGATGACCGTGGCAGCCGGAGTTGTGCGCCTCGCTCCCATCCTGCCGGTGCGGCTGCGGCTGCCGGCCTCCCTCGCCGTCCTGCTCGCCTTCCTCATCTGGGCCCCCTTCACCCTGGACGGCTTCCGCTCCTTCCAGATGACCCGCATCGCCGTGTGGGTGATCGTGGTCATGGGGCTGAACATCCTCACCGGCTACAACGGCCAGATCTCTCTGGGCCACGGCGCCCTGGTGGTTGTAGGAGCCTATACCGCGGCCATACTCATGGACAGCACTGAGCAGATGTCCTTCGTAGACGCGAACCCCTGGCCCTTTTGGGCCGCCATCATCATGGCCGGGGGCCTCACCGCCGTCCTGGGCCTCCTCCTGGGGATACCAGCCCTCCGCCTCAAGGGCCCCTACTTGGCGATCGCCACCTTGACCCTGGTCATCAGCCTGCCCCAAATCCTCCGCAAGTACGACGGGTTCACCGGAGGGGGCATCGGCATACGGGTCGGGCGGACGCAGCCTCCGGACTTCCTGGACAGCATACTTAACCTTGACCAGTGGCTCTACCTCCTTGCCCTGTTCACGGCTATCTTGATGCTCCTGCTCGCCTGGGGCATCCTGCGCGGGCCCATGGGACGCGCCTTCATGGCCGTACGGGACAGCGAGGTGGCGGCGGCGGCGATGGGCATCAACGTCGCCCGCACCAAGGTGACCGCGTTCACGATCAGCGCCTTCTACGCCGGGGTGGCCGGCGCCCTGTTCACCCAGGTCAACGGTACGATCACCCCGGAGTCCATCAGCATCATCGAC
>JAZFUS010000049.1:0-3530 GCA_036447315.1 Dehalococcoidia bacterium | reverse complement strand
ACAGGGCAAAAACTATTGCTGCAACAGTGTACCCCCCATATGGTAGCAAGCTATCGCTGCGACAAGGCACGCCCACCGTGCAAAACCTTTGCGGCGACAAGGTGCGCCTACCCGTACGAAAAACTTTGGCTGCTACAGTGTACCCCCCACAGGGCAAAAACTATTGATGCAACAGTGTACCCCCCATATGGTAGCAAGCTATCGCTGCGACAAGGCACGCCCACCGGACAAAAGGCTATTGCTGGGCCAAAGTACTCCCTACCAGGCAACAAGCATTTGCGGCGACAAGGCACGCCCACCGGTACGAAAAACCATACTTTACAAAAAAAGGTCATCGGCGACGTCCGATAGCCCCAAGCTCTGAAGGCCGGCCCTGGTCTGCCTGCCGGTGGAGGCGTCCCACCCCCTGAGCTCGTAGTATTCCCGCCTGATTCGTTCGAACCCGGGTTTATCCAGGACGGCGTCCCTTCTGGAGACCGGGGCGCCCTCCCTCCCCGGGACCACCATGTCCGGGTTCATGAAGTGGAATTTTAAGGGTTTCTCGAAGGTGAACTCCGGCAGTGTGTCGCTCTGCCGTCCCCGGTGCCCCTCCCGGGCCAGGATGGCCCTCTGAAGGTTAAAAATCGTCTCCCCTATCCGGTAGAGCCCCGTCTCATCCACATCCCGGCCGGTCACCGCGGAGAGAAACCTGCTCTCCAGGGCGGGGTCGCCCACGTGGTCCTCGGTATTGGGCGAGGTGAGTACCGGCCAGAGCATGTCGCACAGAATGAGGCTCTCCTTGGCATACTCGCGGTCCTGGATCATCTTGACGGCCAGGGCTTTCCCCTCATATGAGGTGAAGTCGGCGGCCGCGGCGCTGCCGAAGAACCTCGTAGCCACGTCCCGGACCACCCGGCCGGATACGTAAGCCCCTGCCGACCCCTCGACCCAGTCCACCCACTGCTCCACCAGCGTGCTGGCCTCGTGGAGCTGCTGGATGGGCTGCCGGGGGTCCATGGCCCACAGCAGCCCGTTGACGATATAGAGCCTGGGGCCGTAGAGCTCATCCTGCCCGGCTTTGTGGTGCAGCTCGCTTAAACAGCCCTCCGCGCCCCTTCCGGTGGCCTTCGCCGCTTTTTCGACCCCTTCAGCCAGGAGCTCCCCGATACCCTCCCGGAAGGCCATCTTGTGCAGCAGCGAGGCGGCAAACTCCAGGCTGCCCTCCCGGGAAAAGGGCAGGCCGGTGTCCTCTTCCCCGAAAATGCCCGCGCGGTGACAGCGGGAGAGCCAGCCCATAATCACGTGCACCGCCCGGGTATCCAGGCCGTAGTCATCGCAGAGCTTGGTTATCCTGAAGGGCACGTCCCCCTCATCCCCGTAGTACTTGCGGGCCCGGGACTGGTAAACGATGGCGGACTGGCAGAAGAACTTGCCCTCGGTCCCGTCATCGGCCTTCCAGGATATTCGGATGCAGGGCCCGGGGCATCCCCAGCAGTAGTTTTTTCTGACCTTGGCCTCGACCACAGGCTGGTAGCGCTCGAACCAGTTGGTGACCCGGCACCGGTCTCCCACCAGCCGGCGAAAATGCCGCACCAGCTCGCTCAGCTCCCCGGGCCGGGCGGCCATTGGCCTGTGGGACCCCTTCCTGACGGCGATGGCCTTTAGCATCTTCGAGCCCATAACCGCGCCCAGGCCTCCGGAGCCGCTGGCGTCCCCGTCGGCCAGGAGACTGGCCTGGGCCACCCGGTTCTCCCCGGCGGGGCCGCAGGCCACCACGTTTACCGACGGCCCGAGCTCCGACTTGATGATGTTTCGCGTCTCGATAGCGCCCCGGCCCCAGAGGTGACGGGCATCCCGCAGCTCGATCCGGTCCTGTTCCACGAAGAGATAGAGGGGGCGGTCGGCCTGTCCCCGGACGACTATGGCGTCGTAGCCGGCAAACTTGAGGGCCGCGCCCCAGCCGCCCCCGAGGTTGCAGTAGCTGAACCCGTGGGGGTCTGTGGCCGGCGATTTCCCGCAGACCTGCCAGCGGGAACCGCCGAATCCGGCGAAGCCCGCGAGGGGCCCGGTGGCGAAGATCAGCCGGTTTTCGGGGTCGAAGGCCGTGGCCTGGGGCGGGACCTCGTCCCAGTAGATTTTGGCCCCTATACCCCTCCCCCCGACGAATTTGGCGTAGTCGGCGGTGGGGGCCATCTCTATGCGGCCCGAGGAGAGGTCCGCCCTGATGATGTTTCCCCCGTATCCGTACTGCCCCTCACTCAACGATGATATAGCCCCCCTCCCGGGCCCCCAGGTTGTGCCTCAACGCGGTCACTATCTGGGCCGACTGCCAGGGGTCCGGCTCCATCTTGTTCTTGGCCCCGTAGGCCAGGAGCACTTTCATGGCCTCGACATCCAGGGCGACCGGGTCTCCCGAGGCCAGCACGAGGCCCGGCTCCACCAGCTCCCCCTGGTCGGGGCCCCCGGACACAAAGGCCTTTCTGCCGTCCATGATAATGAGGTTTGGCAGCAGGCTTAAGGCGATTTCAGCCACCTTGGGCTCCAGGGAGCTGGCGTGGAGGGAGCGCCGCTCCCCGGGGTGCATGAGGCCCACGGCGAGCTTTAGCGCCCCGGTGAACCGGGCATAGGAGTGGGTCTTCAGGCAGGGCAGGTACACAATCTTGTCGGCCTCATAGGCCAGGCGGGGCACCGTGACGGTGTCGAGGTAGTCGCCGCCGATTTTTACTTTCACCCAGCCCTGCTTGCTGTCCTCGAAGGCCACCAGCTCCACGCCCAGGTCGCGCGCCAGCTCGATGATGCCCAGTTTCTGGAGGACATTCCTCGTGGGTCTCCAGAACCCTCCGGAGCATTCCCCGATGGTGACCCTGGCTCCGGCCTCCTTGAGGATTTCCACCACGGCGCGCAGGAACCCGGGGTCGGTGGCGGCGGGAGGGGGGTCCGGGCTGTTGAAATTCGGCTTGACCAGGACCCGGTCGCCCCGTTCGATGGCAGGCTCCAGGCCCCCCAGGAGCCCGATGCTTTTCTCCACAGTGGCCCGTATGTCCGCACCCGCCGCAACGCGGCTCACCAGGACTTTTTCGCCCTTGAGCCATGGATTGGCGGGGCGCGGCCTGGGCGACACCAGGGGAGCGCCCCTGGGGGTCCTGTCGCCCAGGAAGTGATATAAGCCTATTGCCCGCTCAAGAAGGGGTATCATCCTGCCTCCCCCAGGCCGCCGGCAGCCCCGGATTTTGTCCCGAACATAACTAAGATATTAGGGTAGAGGGGAGGTATATGTCCAGGACGGCGGGGACGGGGCGGGCACATATTTCTCATTCGTGAGCAATACGGTGTCTGTTTCATCATAGGTTATGAAGAGTAATAAGGGGGGCGAGGGTTTGATGTCGGCAAAAAAATGGGAGGCGAGGAAGGAGTAGGAGAACCTGCTTGCTCTTACCTGCTTTGTGGTCAGCGGGACCGGGTAACGGCGAAGCTGATTTGGATGGCTTCGAATGTTGGCTCCATCACATCATATAAACTTGAATCAGCTACGGCTGTCACGATATACCCTA
>JAZFUS010000048.1:0-17687 GCA_036447315.1 Dehalococcoidia bacterium | reverse complement strand
GGGGCCTTATCCGCTCGGCCCATGACTGCTCCGATGGCGGGTTGGCGGTGACCCTGGCGGAGTGCGCCATCGCGGGCGGGATTGGTTTCCGGGGGGAGGAGGGCGTGGTGGGGGAGCGTATAGACTCATCGCTCTTTGGTGAGGAGCCATCCCGGATCGTGGTCTCGGTGGCGCCCGGGGATGTCGCCCGGCTGGGGGCGCTGGCGGTCAAGGCAAAAGTCCCCATGAGGTGGCTGGGGGCCACGGGGGGTGAGCGGTTTTTCGTGCCGGGATACGTGGACCTGGCGCTTGAGGAACTCGACAAGGCGTGGCGGGGAGGGCTGCAGCGGGAGCTGGGTCAGAATAAATAGAGGGGTATTTCGTATAGCTCATGCCAATAATGACCCCTGCAATGTGCTATAAAGTTCTTATTTTACGTTTAGGAATCAACCGGATTTGTTGGCCATCCCCAGGTGGGGCACCTCTCCTCAGCATTTCAATGTAATCTCTCTGGTCTTGCCCCAGCCATTCAACTAACTCTAATAATTGCTCTTTGTGTGAGGGTAGGAGCCTTTGCCAGAATTGCATACTTGGCCTAGTTAGCTTTATTTCTTTAGATATAGGTTGTCCAGCAGAACAGTTTATTGCCAGTGGGAGCAATTCTTCTGCGAGTGATGGCAAAGTTCCTGTTTCAATTTTATGTGCATCAATCCAATTTGCTGGGCTTTCTTTTAGTTTTTCGAGCCCTTGTAGTCTTGATTCTATCCATTCGTCATTTCGCTTAGTAGCTGGACTAGGAAAGTATTTTAAGAAAATCACTGAAAGTGACCCGCCAATAAACGGTATCACTGGAAGGCCAACCTGAATAAAAGTGTGGACTTTGTCCCAGATCCCCGCTTTTGGTTTATTTGTCTCATATTGACCAGTCATTATTCTGTCCTATTGTGTGTCAAGGTATCTGTAATTCCTACTATTCATCCTACTATCCTTTTATTGATATTAACACTTGGTGTATCCGCAGCCGGGGCAGTGGTGGCACCCCTCCTGATAGACCAGGCTGCTTCCACAATCGGGGCACTGGCCCACCTGGCTGGGCCCCATGCCCTGGTCGGCCGGCGCCGTGGCGACGGTTTTTGTACCGGGGCTGTTTTCCGGCCGGTTGACCGAAATATCAAGGCCGCTGGTCTCTTGCCTTTCCTCCCCCAGGTAGTTTTCGAGAACGCTGGCGATGGCATCGGCGCAGGAGAGAACGGCGTGCCCGTCCTCCCAGGCGATGGAGGGGCAGCGGATGCCCCGCAGGTTCTTCATCACCGAGGCGGTATCCACCCCCGACCGCAGGGCCAGGGAAATGAGCCGGCTGGTGGCCTCCAGCTGGGCCGAGGCGCAGCCACCCGCTTTGCCCAGGCTGGTGAACACCTCGCAGATGCCCTGCTCATCGGAGTTCACGGTAACATAGACCGTGCCGCAGCCCGTGGTCACCTTCTCGGTGAAGCCCCGGGTGCTCTTGGGCCTGCTCCGGGGCACGATGCCCCGCACCGCGGCCGCCTCCTGTACCTCCTCGGCCGTTTCCCCGGGGGCCGACCCCGTGCTCAAGACCTGCCGCTCCTTGCTCCGGTCCCGGTAGATGGTGATGCCCTTCAGGCCCTCCTGATTGGCCAGCATATACACGCCGGCCACATCCTCCCGGGTGGCATCATGGGGAAAGTTGACCGTCTTGGAGACCGCGTTATCGGTGTGTTTCTGGAAGGCGGCCTGCATGCGGACATGCCACTCCGGCGAGATATCGTGGGCGGTGACGAAGCGCTTCTTGATGTCCTCGGGGACGTTTTCGATGTCCCGGAGACATTCCCCCTGGGCCAGCCTCCGCATCAGCTCCGGGGAATAGAAGCCCCGGTCCCGGGCCGTCTCCTCGAAATAGGGATTGACCTCCACGAACTGCTCGTTGTCCAGGATGGTGCGGACGAAGCTCAGGGCGAACAGGGGCTCGATGCCGCCGGAGCATCCGGCGATGATGCTCAGGGTCCCCGTGGGGGCGATGGTGGTGCGGGTGGCATTTCTCACCCTCTGCCCCTTCCTGCCCCGATCGTAGATGCTGCCCTTGAAGGCCGGGAACACGCCCCGCTCCTTGCCCAGCTCCACCGAGACCTCGGTGGCCCGCCGGTCTATGAAGCCCATCACCTCCTCGGCCACGCTCAGCCCCTCCTCCGAATCGTAGGCGATGCCCATCTCGATAAGCATGTCGGCAAAGCCCATGATGCCCAGGCCGATCTTCCTGTTCTTGCGGGTCATAACGGCGATCTGGTCGATGGGGAATTTATTCATATCGATAACATTGTCCAGGAAGCGGACAGCGGTGGTCACCACCCGGCCCAGTCTTTCGTAGTCAACCCCGGGGGGGCCGCCCTTCACGGAGTGTAGGACCATCAGGGACAGGTTGATGGAGCCCAGGTTGCAGGACTCGTAGGGGAGGAGGGGCTGCTCGCCGCAGGGGTTGGTGGACTCGATATCGCCCAGGTGGGGGGTGGGGTTGGCCCGGTTGATCCTATCTAAGAACACGATGCCCGGGTCCCCAGTCTTCCACGCCATGTCCACGATTTTGTCGAAGACATCCCGGGCCCTTAGCTGGCCCGCCACCTCCTGTGACCGGGGGTTGATGAGGTCGTAGTCGGTATCGTTTTCCACCGCCTCCATGAAACGGTCGGTCACCGCCACCGAGATATTGAAGTTGGTCAGGACCTCGGGGTCTTTCTTGGCTTCAATAAATGTCATGATATCGGGGTGGTGGACCAGGAGGATGCCCATATTGGCCCCCCGGCGCATCCCACCCTGCTTGATAACCTCGGTGGCGGTGTCGAAGGCCCTCATGAAGGAGACCGGACCGCTGGCGACACCTCCGGTGGAGCCGACGATATCGCTGGCCGGGCGGAGGCGGGTGAAGGAAAAGCCGGTGCCCCCGCCGCTCTTGTGGATAAGGGCGGTGTATTTCACGGCGTCGAATATGGACTCCATGGTGTCCTCGATGGGGAGCACGAAGCAGGCCGAGAGCTGCTGCAGCTCTCGGCCTGCGTTCATCAGGGTGGGTGAGTTGGGAAGGAACTCCCCCTGGACCATGACCTGATAGAACTCCGCCTCCCGGGTCCCCACGTCGGCTTCGGGGCCATAGGCCAGCTCCGCCGAGGCTATGTTGGCGGCCACCCGGCGCAGGAGCTCCTCGGGGGTCTCCGCCGGTTCACCATGGCTGCCTTTTTTAAGATACCTCCTCTCCAGGACCTGGCGGGCGTTATCGGTGAGCAGGAGAGGGGTGGAGCTGGCGGTGGCGGCCTCCGGCGTTTGGTCCACGTCCAAGCCGGGTGCCTCCACGGCGGGTGGCTCCATGGCAGGCGCCTCTGGGGCAGGCGCCTCTGGGGCAGGCGCCTCTGGGGCAGGCGCCTCTGGGGCGAGTGCTTGTATCTGGCCCAGTACCTCCTTCAACGTGAAGTTGGCCGGGAGGCTTTTCCCGGGCCCCTTCCTGGGGGGGGTGACGAGGTCCTCAAATCCCGGCATGGGTGGGGCCGTGTCCAGGCGCTGGATAATCTGATTGGCCAGCTCGTTGGGGAAGGGCCTGTCGGCAGTGCCCCTGGCCTCAGCGGCGGCGGCGACCGCCTGCGCGATGTGGTTCGGCCCCAGCCGAATTATCTGGTTGATCAACTCCTCCATGAGGGCCCGGTCCGAAACCCCCGTGGCCTCGGAGGCGGCGATGACAGCCTGGGCTATCTGGTTCTGCCCCGAGGATGTGCTGTTGTGGTGGCGACGCTGCTGGATGGCCATGGCCTGTGCCTCCCTCTATTTGGCTCCCGTCCTTGCCTTTCTACCGACCGTGGCTGGGGGGATGAGGGGAAGCTGGGCGCTGGGCACCAGCGGCACATCGTCCCCCAGCAGGGTGTCCACTGCCTTTTTCAAGCTGGTGATGTCGGAGAAGGAGCGATAGACGCTGGCAAAGCGGATATAGGAGATGTGGTCCAGCCTCTTCAAGCGCTCGATGACAATATCCCCGATGAGGTAGCTGGGCACCTCGGCCTTGCCCAGCCCGTAGATCTCCGACTCGATGTCATCCACCATTTTGTCCAGGGTTCCGGTGGGGAGGGGCCTCTTTTCGCAGGCTTTTCCGATGCCGGCCGCAAACTTCTCCCTCTGGAATTCCTCCCGCCGGCCATCCTTTTTGACCACCGACAGGCCCCGGGCTACCACCCGTTCAAAGGTGCTGAAGCGTTCCCCGCAGCCCAGACACTGGCGGCGGCGGCGCACGGTTTCGTTTATGTCTCGGGAGTCGACGACCTTGGAATCGTCGTGGTCACAATAGGGACATTGCATAGTTTCCCTGTTTCCCTACGCCCTAAAAGGGGGTTATTTTCCGGGCTGAATAAAATAGCACAACATCTTATAGCACAATATATAGTATTTGTCAAGACTTGATAGCCCAGATATTGTGTTTTTTGGATACAGGAAGGCCGCGGGAGGCTGGCCCCCGCGGCCTTACGAATGGTCCCGGTCTGACCGGGAGCTAAATAGGGGTCTGTTATCGGTTTTCGAGTTCGGCGAGAACGTCTTCCTTCCCCTGCCATTGCATTTTTCGGTAGGGCTGGTTGCGCATATAGGTCGGGATATCCAGCTCACCCTCCTCGGCGATGTCCCGGCGCATGAGCTGGCGCAGCTCATTCTTACTGGGGGCATTGTCCTGGAGTTTGGAGACGAAGCCGGTGGCGATCAGGGTGATTTTGACCTCGTTGCCCAGGCTGTCGTTTCTGACCACGCCAAAGATGATATTGGCCTGGCTGTCAACCGCCTTACTGACTACCTGGGCGGCCTCGTTTACCTCGTGCAGTGTCAGGGTTTCATCTCCAGAGATGTTGAACAGGACTCCGGTAGCTCCGCGAACGGAGACATCCAGAAGCGGGCTGGCCAGGGCCGATTTGGCGGCCTCGACGGCCCGGTTATGGCCCGAGCCCTGGCCGATGGACATCCAGGCGGGGCCGGCATTGGACATGACCGCCTTCACATCGGCGAAGTCCAGGTTGATTTCACCGGGAACAGTGATGACCTCGGCGATAGCCTGGACGCCGTGGCGCAGGACATCGTCGGCGAAACGGAAGGCCTCCTCCATGCCCGCCTTCTGGTCGCAGAGTTGGAGCAGACGGTCGTTGGGGATGACGATGAGGGTATCGCACTTGTCCGATAGCCGGGCCAGGCCCTCTTCGGCCACCACCTGGCGGCGGGCACCCTCGAAGGCGAAGGGCTTGGTTACCACCGCGATGGTAAGGGCCCCGGTGCTTTTGGCCAGCTCGGCGACCACCGGAGCGGACCCCGTTCCGGTGCCTCCCCCCATGCCCGCGGCCAGGAAAATCATATCGGCCCCCTGGACTGCCGCGGCCAGTTCGTCGCGGCTCTCCATGGCCGCCTTGAAACCCCCTTCGGGATTACCCCCGGCCCCCAGCCCCCGGGTCAGTTTGTCTCCGATGTGGATCTTGGTCGGGGCATCCGCCGACTTGAGGGCCTGGGCATCCGTGTTGGCCACGATAAACTCTACCCCCTGGATGCCCTCCTGGACCATCCGGCTGATGGCATTGGAACCCCCGCCACCCAGGCCAATGACCTTGATCTTTGCTGGACTGGGAGAATAATTTGCGCGTCCCATCCTTGACATGATCGTCTCCTTTTTTTGAAGTGCGGAAGGGACCCCTTCCGCCCGTTTAATTGGGCAGCACCCTCTTCATCCGGAAGAGGAGACGGCGGACCGCGCCGCCGAAGTTCTCCCAGTGCCGGCCCTGCCGCCAATTTTGCTCGGGGCCATGTTTGGATCCCCAGAGGAGGAGCCCCACACTGGTGGCATAGGCCGGGTTGAACAGGATATCCGCCAGGCCGTACATGCCCTTAGGCGCCCCCACCCGGGCGGGGATCCGGAATATCTCCTGGGCCCTGGCCGCCAGGCCGGATAGGTTGGCCGCGCCGCCGGTGAGCACCAGGGTTTGCGGGGTCAGGGCCTCGGAATCCCCCGAGGGTGCCATCTCCACCACGATCATCTTCAGCAGCTCTTCGGCCCGCGCCTGAACGATCTCGCAGATATCCTCACGGACGATGCTGTTGCCATTGCCGGTGTCCAGGCCCCATTTGCTGGTGTCTATGGTGTCCTCAAGCCGGTCACTATCGGGTTTGACGTTCCCATATTTGATCTTGAGCTCCTCAGCCACCCCGTAGGGGACCCCCAGGCCCATGGTGATGTCCCGGGTGAATTGATAGCCGCCCACGGGTAGGATCGCGGTGTGCCAGATACTTCCATCCTTGAAAACGGCTACATCGGTAGTGCCGCAGCCGATGTCGGCCAGGATGGCTCCATTTTGCATTTCATCCGGAGTGAGCACGGCTTCGGCACTGGCCAGGGGCTCCAGCACGAGGTCGTCCACCTCGATGCCCGCCCCGCGAATGCACTTGACCAGGTTCTGGATCGAGGTGCCGGCAGCGGTAACGATGTGCGTCTCCACATCCAGCCTGAAGCCGTGCATGCCCTCGGGGTTGGTAACCCCGGCCTGGCCGTCAACCTGGTAGCCCCGGGGGATGACATGGAGGAGCTTGCGGTCGGAAGGGACCTTGATTGTCCGGGCGTTGGAGAGTACCCGGTTGAGCTCCTTTTGGGTGACCAGGCGGTCGCTCCGGCGGATGGCTACCATGCCACTGTTGTTGAGGGAGCCTACATGGCGTCCGGTGATACCTACATAGGCCGACTCGATCTTGGCGCCGCAGGTCCGCTCGGCCAGCGCCGCCGATTCCCTGATGGCCTCCTTGGTCTTCTCAATATCCACCACCACACCCTTGTGCAGCCCCCTGGCCGGGGCAACCCCTACCCCCAGGACCCGCATTCCCCCTGAATCGTCTACATTAGCCAATATCGTACAAATCTTCGAAGTGCCAACGTCAATGGAAGCGAAAGTTCCTGTCTTCAACTTTGTTTCCTCCTTCCTTTGGGTTCGAGTTTTTCTCCGCTGTAATCTTTCACATCCTCATAACCTCCTCGAGCACTCTTAAGAAAATGACATGAGTTTGGGCAGACCTGAAACCTCAAACTGGATCGGAATCTTCTGGGCTCGACGAATTTTTTTCCCAGATAGACTTATGGCAAGGCAGGACACTGCCCAAACTCCGGAGATTGTGATAAGAAGGGGAGCCATGATCGGTCGTTATGGCGTTGCCGGGGATACCGGTCCGAACTTTCATGCCATGCCCTTTCATATTCGTTCGGCTACCCGCAGCCTGGCGCTTCGGCTTCGAGGATTGGCAGCCACCTCTTCAGGCGACGGGACTATGACCTTTTTGCTTACCAGCCTCAGGATGGCCCGGTGCCCGCAGATACAGGTCGGTGTGCCCGGAGGACAGAGGCACTGCGTGGACTCCCGGCGCAGGAATTCCTTGACCAGGCGGTCCTCCAGGGAATGGTAACTTATGACCACCAGCCGCCCACCCTCGTTGAGAAGGCCGGGGACCTGTCTCAGGGTCGCCGCCATATTTTCCAGCTCCCGGTTGACGGTGATGCGCAGGGCCTGGAAGGTCCGGGTGGCGGGGTGGATACGGCCCACCCTGCCCCTGACGGCATCATTGACCACGGCTACCAGCTCCTGGGTGGTGTTCAGGGGGCGATGGGTGACGATGAAATGGGCTATTCTGCGGCCGTGGCGTTCCTCCCCATATTTCTTGAGGAGGTAGGCGATTTCGGCCTCGGAATAGGTGTTGACGATGTGGCCGGCGGTGAGGTCCTGAGCCGGATTGAATCTCATGTCCAGGGGTCCCTCCCGGAGAAAGCTAAAGCCCCGGCCGCCGTCCTCCAATTGAGGAGAGGATAATCCCAGATCGAAGAGTATGCCGTCCACGGGGTGGAAGTTATGCTGGTGGCAGATGGCCTCCAGGTTGTAAAAATTGTCGTTTACCATTATTACCGAGCCGTGGTTGTAGTCGGCTAACCTGGCCCTGGCGGCGTTGACGGCCTCAGGGTCGGCATCGATCCCCAGGATTCTCCCTCCGGGCTGGAATCCCTGAACGATGGCGCGGGCGTGCCCCGCGCCCCCCACCGTGCAGTCCACATATTCGCCGCCGGGGTGGACACGGAGGGCCTCCATGGTCTCCTGAAGCATTACCGGGACGTGATCAGTGCCTACCATCACAGAGCTCATCAATAATTCTCAAGGCTTTCAGATATTTGCGCGGCATCTTCGGCCCCATGGTCCTTCTCCCGGTTCCAGTTTTCCCGGTTCCAAAGCTCTATATGTGTGTTGAGTCCGACCACTATCGCTGACTCCTTCAAATCGGCAAACTTACGAAGGGGAGGCGGTAGAGCCACCCTGCCCTGCCGGTCCAACTCGAAGTCAAAGGCGCTGCCGAAGGTAAAGCGGACCAGCCTTCGCTCCTTGTACCGGTTGCCGCCCAGGGCGCCCATGGTCTCAACAACCTTTTCCCACTCGGCGAGGGGGTATACCCGGATACAACTTTCCAGCCCCTGAGCCAGGACTCCGCCATCCCTGAACCTGTCCCGGTATTTGGGGGGGAAAGGCAGCCGTCCTTTTTCATCGATGCGGTATTCATATTCTCCCAGGAATCCCAGGGGCATGGCTCACACCTTTGGTCCTTTTTCACCACTTTCAACCACAATTCACCACAAGATATCACACAATATGGCTTTTGTCAATACTTATTTTAGGATTTTAATTAAATAATGTTTTGGACTCAGCGGTTGTCCCCGCCCCAGGGCCGCTTTGCTCAGGGGGCCTTCCTGTGTTAAGATAGATGGCGAGTTTGTTATGTTTACCGTGGCTATTCTTACCATCAGCGACCGGAGCTTCAGAGGGGAGCGGCAGGATGCCAGCGGCCCGGCTATCCGGGAATGCCTGGCCCCCCTGGGTGTCCAGGTGCTGAAGTATGAGATCGTCCCCGATGAGAAGGATATGATTGTGGACAAGCTCACCTCCTGGGCCGATGAGACGGGGCCCGATGTCATCTTTACCACCGGGGGGACCGGCCTGGCGCCCCGGGATGTCACCCCTGAGGCTACCCTGGCGGTAGTGGACCGGGTGGCGACGGGGTTCGGTGAGGCGGTGAGGTGGCAGAGCCTGCAGAAGGTCCCTACGGCGCTCCTCAGCCGGGCCACCGCCGGCATCCGGAAGGGAAGCCTTATCATCAATCTGCCCGGCAGCCCCCGCTCGGTGCGGGAATCTCTGGAGGTGATAATGCCCGCCCTGCCCCACGCGGTGGAGACGCTTCGCGGAGAGGCACAGGAGTGAGCCGGTGCATATCGATATCCTGACCCTTTTCCCCGAGATGTTTCAGGGGGTTATCAGCTCCAGCCTTACCGGGCGCGCGGTGGCGGGCGGCGTCGTGAAGCTGGACATCCACAACATCAGGGACTTCACCCACGACAAGCATCATGTGGTGGATGACTACACCTACGGAGGCGGGCCGGGGATGGTGCTCAAGCCCGAGCCCATCTTCGAGGCCGTGGAGAGCATCCAGGGGGATGAGCGGGGGTGGGTGGTACTGCTCACCCCGCAGGGCCGCCCTTTTTCTCAGGGCCTGGCCGAAGAGATGGCCGGGCGGGACCGGCTCATCCTCATCTGTGGACACTATGAGGGGGTGGACGAAAGGGTCCGGGAGCACCTGGTGGATGACGAGCTGAGCATAGGCGACTATATACTTAGTGGCGGCGAGATAGCGGCCATGGTGGTGGTGGATGCGGTGCTCAGGCTGGTGCCCGGGGTTATGGGCTCCGAGGCTTCCAAGGAGGAGGAATCCTATGTCTGCGGGCTTCTGGAGTATCCTCAGTATACGCGGCCCCCGGCCTTCAGGGGTTGGGAGGTCCCCCCGGTGCTGCTTTCGGGCAATCATCGGGAGATATCCCAGTGGCGGCGGGAGCAGGCCGTCCTCCGCACCGAGAGGCGGCGCCCCGATCTCCTGGAGGGGGCGTCCCTGACCGAGGAGGAGCGGCGTCGTCTGGGCCGCGTCATGCAAGCTGAGTCTGGGAAGGAGAATCATGAAAGCTGAATCTTTGATTGAAGTCGAGGACAACCCCGATATTCCCCCCTTCGGCCCCGGCGATACCGTCCGGGTGCACGCCAAGGTGGTAGAGGGGGACCGGGAGCGTATCCAGGTCTTTCAGGGCGTGGTCCTGGCGGTGAAGGGCGGCGGCATCAGGGCCAACTTTACAGTGAGGCGCACCAGTCATGGCGTGGGGGTGGAGCGGACCTTTTTTTTCCACTCTCCCCGTCTGAGTAAACTGGAGGTGATGCGCCGGGGCAAGGTGCGCCGGGCCAAGCTATTCTATCTTCGGGGCCTGACGGGCAAAGCGGCAAGGGTCAAGGAGAAGGCCAGGGAGGCGGCGCCCAAGGGGACGGCGCCCAAGGGGACGGCGCCCCGGGAGAAGGCCACCGAGACAACGCCCGAGGCCGAGTCCTAAGAGACCCTCGACATGGGATACGCTGAGGTGGCGGTGAACTCGCCACTGGGTCAGCGGAGGACTTTCAGCTACTTCGTTCCCCCTGAGATGCCGGTGGCAGTAGGGCAGGCGGTCTGGGTCCCCTTCGGGCCCAGGACCCTGCAGGGCATTATCTTTGAACTGAGTCCCCTTCCCCAGGTGGAGGAGACTCGCCCCCTTGAGGGCATCATTGACCCCGTCCCCCTCCTCGCACCGGAGCGGGTGAAGCTGGCCCGCTGGATCAGCGACCATTATCTCTCTCCCCTTTTCGACGCCGCCAGCCTCATGCTGCCGCCCGGGTTCCAGCGCCGGCTGGATACTCTCTATGAGCGGACCTCCTCGCCGGCCCCGCCGGACACCCTGACCGAGGAGCAGGACAGGGTTCTCGATTGGCTGGAGGGCCGCGGCCGGGTCCGCCGGGAGGACTTCGAGAAGGCCTTGGGAAAGAAATGGCCCCGCCCCGTCCTGGCCGAGCTGGAACGCCTGGGGCTGGTGGCCAGGATTCAGGAGCTGGCCAGGGCCAGGGTGGGCCCCAAAACCGTCCGCCATATCGGGCTGGCGGTGGGGCGGGACGAGGGGGAGAGGGAGGCCGAGCAGATCGCCTCCAGGGCCCCCCGGCAGGCCCAACTCCTCAGGTTACTTTTGGACGCGCCGGGGCCTGTTCCCCTCCCCGAGGTCACCGGCAGGCTCGGTCCCGCCACCCCGGTGGTGGCTGCCCTCAGGCGGCGGGGCCTGGTGGAGGTCGAGGAGGTGGAGGTCCGGCGGGACCCCCTGGGCCACCGGCACTTCGCCCCCGAGGGACCCCTGACTCTGACCCCGGACCAGGAGAGGGCCTGGGGGCTCGTGGCGGAATCCCTCCACCGGATGGCCCGCGGGGGAAGCCCCGCTGACGCCTTCCTCCTTCACGGCGTGACCGGCAGCGGCAAGACCGAGATATACCTTCGCGCCCTGGACCTGGCCGTGTCCCTGGGGAGGCGGGGGCTGGTCCTGGTGCCCGAGATCGCGCTTACCGCCCAGACCATACGGCGCTTCGCCTCCCGCTTCCCGGGGCGGGTGGCGGTCCTCCACAGCCGGCTTTCCCTGGGGGAGCAGTTCGATGAGTGGCAGCGGATCCGGGAGGGGGAGTTCGATGTAGTCATCGGCCCCCGGAGCGCCCTTTTTGCCCCCCAGCCGGACCTGGGGCTTATCGTTCTGGACGAGGAGCACGATGGCAGCTACCAGGAGCATCAGGCCTCCCCCCGCTATCATGCCCGGGAGGTGGCCCTGACCCTGGCGGGGCTCTCCGGGGCGGTGGTCATTCTGGGGAGCGCCACCCCCGATGTGGAGAGCCGCTACCGGTGCCGGCCGGGGGGCTTCCGGCTGCTGGAGCTGCCCCGGCGGGTGACCCCCCGCCTCGATTCCTCTCTGCCCCCGGTGAAGCTGGTGGATATGAGGCAGGAGCTCAAGGAGGGCAACACCAGCATCTTCAGCCGGGAGCTGGGGGAGGCCATGGCCGAGACCCTTCGCGCCCGCCGGCAGACCATCCTGTTTCTCAATCGCCGGGGGGCCTCTACCTTTGTCCAGTGCCGGGATTGTGGCCTGGCCCTCCGCTGCCGGCGCTGCGACCTTTCCCTGACCTATCACTCCGCTGAGGAGGGACTCATCTGCCATCAGTGCGGCCAGCGCTCAAGGGTGCCCCAGTCCTGTCCCCGGTGCGGGAGCCGGCGCATAAGGTTTCTGGGGTTGGGCACGCAGCGGCTGGAGGCCGAGACCGCCCGGGCCTTCCCCGGGGCCCGCCTCCTGCGGTGGGACCGGGATGTCACCCGGGGGAGGGATGCCCATGAGAAGATCCTGAGCCAGTTTCTGGCCGGGGAGGCCGATATTCTCATCGGCACCCAGGTGGTGGCCAAGGGCCTGGACCTGCCCTCGGTAACCCTGGTAGGGATCATCTCCGCCGACATCGCCCTTTATTTCCCCGACTTTCGGGCGGGGGAGCGCACCTTCCAGCTCCTGGCCCAGGTGGCGGGGAGGGCGGGCAGAGGGAAGGAGGCCGGCCGGGTTATCGTCCAGACCTATGCCCCGGAGCACTATGCCATCCGGGCCGCGGCCGGGCATGACTATGCGGCTTTCTATGAGAAGGAGATCGAGGACAGGCGCCGGTTGCGGAATCCACCCTTCTCCCGCCTGGCCCGGCTCCTCTTTTCTCACCCCAACGAGGCAAGCTGCCAGAGGGAAGCGGAGAGGCTGAGGCGCCGTCTTCAGCAGGAGATGGACTCCCTGGGCACGCCGGATTTGGACCTGCTGGGTCCCACCCCGGCTTTCCTCCCCAGGGTCCGGGGCCGGTTCCGCTGGCAGATTATCCTCAAGGGGGCTGACCCCGCGGCCCTGCTGGCCCAGGTATCCATTCCTCAGGGCTGGGCCGTGGATATCGATCCTGTGAGCCTGCTGTGAGCTTTACAAAGCTGCTCCTGTGAGCTATAATCTCGCCTGGGGCTTTTCCACATGACGTGGCAGGAGGGAAATGGCAGTTCTCACCATCCGGGCCCTGCCAAATTCGGTACTGAGACAGAGGGCTAAGCGGGTCAGGGAGATCGATGGCTCCATCCAGAAGCTAGTCGATGACCTGCTGGAGACCATGCACCATGCCTCGGGGGTGGGGCTGGCCGCACCCCAGGTGGGGGTCCCGTTGCGGGTGGCCGTCATCCAACTCTCGGAAGAGGATGAGCCCCTGGTCCTCGTCAATCCCCAGGTGGTGAAGCGCTCCGGAGAGCGGGAGGTGGAGGAGGGCTGCCTCAGCATCCCGGGCTATCGGGGGGAGATAAAGCGGTCTGTCTCCATCACCGTGAAGGGCCGCGACCGGAAGGGGAGAGAGGTACGGGTGAAGGCGACGGACCTTCTGGCTCAGGTCCTGGAGCATGAGATCGACCACCTCAACGGAGTGCTCTATGTGGACCACCTGGAGAGCCGGGACAAGCTATACAAGCTCGAGCCCGAGGACGGCCCGGAGCAGTAAGGGGGGGACTGTGGCACGGAGGGTCTACCGTAGCGAAAAGGGACGGATGATTGGCGGTGTCTGCAGAGGGGTGGCGGAGTATTTCGATGTGGACCCGGTCTGGGTGCGGGTGGCCTTTGTCCTCCTGGCCCTGGCCAACGGTCTGGGCATCCTGGCCTATATTCTCCTCTGGATATTCATACCCCGGAAATCCCAGATTTCCGTGCCCACTGAGCAGGTCATCAGGGAGGAAGTGGAGTTTCTCAAGGAACGCCTTCACCAGATGGAAGAGCGGGCCAAGGGGCTCTTCGGCTCCGGTGAAACCCCCTCCGCCTCCCCGGATGATGAAACGCCGGCGGCCCTGGACGACGGAGGCCCCCGGGGGGGGCGTTGGGGCCTGTTCACGGTGGGGATGGTCCTCATCATGGTGGGGATGGTCCTGATGTTCAACAACTTCGCCTTCATCTGGTGGCTGGACCTGGCCAAGCTATGGCCCCTGATCTTCATCGCGGTGGGGTTTGTGCTCCTCATGAGCAGGAGGAGCAGATAGGTGGTGCGCCAGGTGGAAGGCAGGGCCGGTGAGGTCCTCGAGAGGGTAACTGATTTCCTGGCCGGGGAGGGTGTGGCTGCCTATCTGGTCGGGGGCTGGGTGCGGGACTCCCTCATGCACAGGCAGAGTGCCGACCTGGATATCGCCGTGGCCGCTCCGGCCCCGGACCTGGCCCGGAGGGGAGCGGAGGTCCTGGGGGGTAAGTATGTGCTCCTCGACCGGGAGAACGGGGTGGCCCGGGTGGTTGTCTCCGGGAAGGGCCGGCGGTGGTACTGCGATTTTGCCGGCTTGAGGGGAAGCATTGAGGAGGACCTGGCCCACAGGGACTTTACCATAGATGCCATGGCGGTGCGGCTGGCGGGGGGCGGGGGTGAGATTATCGATCCCTTCGCCGGGAGAGAGGACCTCGCGAAGGGCCTGGTACGGGCGGTGGGGCCCGAGGTCTTTCGGGACGACCCGGTCCGGATGCTCCGGGCGGTCCGGCTGGCGGCGGAATTCGACTTTCGGGTGGAGGAGGGGACGGAGGCCTTGATTCAGGAGTCGTCTCACCTGGTGTCCCGGGCAGCCGGGGAGCGGGTGCGGGAGGAGCTGATGAGGGTCCTGGCGCTGGCGGGGGCGGCCTCCCACGTGCGCTACCTGGACCGGTTGGGTCTCCTTCCGGCCATCATTCCCGAGCTGGGGCCCACCCGGGGGTGCCGGCAGCCCAAGGAGCACTACTGGGATGTTTTCGACCATTCCCTGGAAACGGTGACCGCCCTGGAACGCCTTTTGCGGAAAGGGGACGGAGGGGGTGAGGCGGCGGTATCCCGGGCCCCGTGGTCGCCGGCCCTGAGTCGCTATTTCGATCGCAAGGTCGGGGGTTTTCCCCGGAGGGCCCTCCTCAAGTTCGCCGCCCTTCTCCACGACGTAGCCAAGCCCCAGACCAGGAGCTTCGACGAGGCGAAGGGCAGGTTCCGGTTTCTGGGCCATTCCCAGGCGGGTGTGGACCTGGCCCTGGAGGTCATGGGGCGGCTCAGGTTCAGCAGGCTGGAAAAGGCGGTGGTGGGTGGCGTTATCCTTCACCATCTCCGCCCCACTCAGCTGGCCAATGAGGACCTGCCCAGCCGCCGGGCCATCTACCGCTATTACAGGGATACGGCCGATGTGGCCCTGGATACCCTGTTCTTCAGCCTGGCCGACCACTGGGCTACCCGGGGGCCGAAACTTGACCCGGAGGCCTGGGGCGACCATGCCCGGGTGGTGGAGTATATCATAGAGGAGCAGGAGCGGGAGGAGGCCACGGTGAGCCCGCCCAAGCTCATCGACGGCCACGACCTCATCGACGTTTTGGGGGCGACGCCGGGGTCCCGGCTGGGGCGGGTCCTGGAGACGGTCAGGGAGGCCCAGGCCGCGGGGGAGATATCGGGGAGGGATGAGGCGCTGGCCCTGGCCAAAAAGCAGCTGGAATTAGAGCGGGAGACATGAGAAGAAGAAACACACAGGTCCTGTTGGCGATATTTATTCTGGCCGCCCTGGGGGGTTGGTTCCTGGCCGTCCCCCGCACCGACCTCCCCTGGCCGGGCGGCCGGTTTGTCCGGGAGGGGATGCGCCTGGGGCTCGACCTCAGGGGGGGCACCCATATGGTGATGCAGGCCGACCTCTCCCAGATAGGCCCGGATGAGGATGCCGATGATGCCATGCAGGGGGCTGTAGAAATCATCCGGCGGCGCGTGGACGCCTTCGGCGTCACCGAGCCGGTGGTGCAGCGTCAGCCCGGGGGGAACCGGATCGTGGTGCAGCTCCCCGGCATAAGGGACGTGGATGAGGCCGTGAGGCTTATCGGCCAGACGGCCCAGCTCGACTTCCGGGAGATGAAAGAGGATGAGGGCGGCAATCCGGTCCTGGACGAACAGGGCCAATTGGTGTGGATCCCCTCCACCGGCGTGGGGAGCGGCGGCCAGGAGGTGCACCTCACGGGCCGGTTCCTGAAGCGCCAGACCCGGGTGACCCTGAGGCCCGAGACCAACGAGCCCACTGTGGAGTTCGAATGGGAGGAGGAGGGCGGTATCCTCTTCGAGCAGATCACCACCCGGCTGGTGGGCAAGGACCTGGGGATATTCCTGGATGATGAGCTTGTCTCCAGTCCGGTGGTCAGGAGCACTATCAAGGAGAGGGGGATCATCGACGGGTTGACCCTGGATGATGCCCGGCGGCTGGCCATCCAGCTCAATGCCGGCGCCCTGCCGGTACCCCTGGAGATCATCCAGCGCCAGGATGTGGATGCCATCCTGGGGGCTGACTCCCTGGGGAAAAGCCTGGTGGCCGGACAGATCGGGCTGGCCCTGGTGCTGCTGTTCATGTTGGCCTACTACCGGATGCTGGGACTGGTGGCCGTCGTCGCCCTGGTCGTTTACGGGATCATGGTCATGAGCCTTTTCAAGATATGGCCGGTTACCTTGACCCTGACGGGAATAGCCGCCTTCATCCTGTCCCTGGGCATGGCGGTGGATGCCAACGTGCTTATCTTCGAGCGGATGAAGGAGGAGCTGAGGGGTGGGCGCACCCTGGGGGCGGCCATAGAGCGCGGTTTCAACCGGGCCTGGCCCGCCATCCGGGACAGCAACGTGACCACCTTCATCATCTGTGCTATCCTCTACTGGTTTGGCAGCACCTTCGGGGCCAGCTCCATTATGGGCTTTGCCCTCACCCTGTTCATCGGTGTGGCCATCAGCATGTTCAGCGCCATTGTGGTCACCCGGAGCCTGCTCCGATTCATGGTGAGGCTGCCCCTGGGGAGGCGCCCGGGGTTGTTCCGGGTATGAGGAGACTCTATTGATCGATCTGGTTGGTAAAAGGTCCTGGTATTTCCTGGCCTCGGCCGCGGTCATCGTCCTCGGCCTGGTCTCGCTGTTACTGCCGGGGGGGCTCAAGTGGGGTATCGAGTTTACCGCGGGCTCCGCCATGACCTTGAGCTTCGATGCCGGTGTGGAGCAGGCCGAGCTGAGGGAGGAACTGGGCACCCTGGGCTACGACGAGGCCGTAATCCAGCGCATGGCTGGGGGCTCCTTCCTGGTGCGGACCAGGCAGATATCCCAGGAGGAAAAGGACCGGTTGGAGGCGGACCTGACCGAGGGGCTGGGGCCCCTTCAGGTACTGGATTTCTACACCGTCTCCCCCGTGGTAGCCTCCGAGATCAGGCCCAAGGCCGTGATAGCCGTTGCCCTGGCGGCCGTAGGGATCCTTCTCTATATTTCCTGGGCGTTTCGCCGAATCCCCAGGCCCTACCGCTATGGCAGTTGCGCCATAGTGGCCCTGACCCACGACGTGCTGGTGGTGCTGGGCATCTTCTCCATCCTGGGCAGGCTGTTCAATATCCAGATCGATGCCATGTTCATCACGGCCGTCCTGGCGGTGGTGGGCTACAGTGTGAATAACACCGTTGTGGTCTTCGACCGCGTCCGGGAGAACCTCGGCAAGGGCATCAAGGGTACGTTTGAGGTTGTCGTCAACCGGAGCCTGGTAGAGACGGTGTCCCGCTCCCTGAACACCAGCCTGACCACCGTCTTTGTGCTGCTGGCCCTCTATCTCTTTGGGGGGATCACCATACGTAACTTCATTTTGGTCCTGCTGCTGGGTACGGTAGCGGGCACCTACAGCTCACTGCTCATCGCCAGCCAGCTTCTGGTGGTCTGGGAGAGAGGCGAGTTCAGCAGGCTGTGGCG
>JAZFUS010000047.1:0-6329 GCA_036447315.1 Dehalococcoidia bacterium | reverse complement strand
CATGGGCTTTCCGTGCCGCCATCCAAAGACGGCCGTGCCCAGGGTGGCCAGGGAGAATACCACAAGCCAGACCGGGCTGTTCCACAGGTGCAGCGTGAAGAGGAAGGCAAAGAGGAGATGGGGCAATGCCGCCAGCCCCGCCTGCCGCCAACTGCCCCGGCTGTATGCCAGATACATCTCCCGGGCTATGGTCTGGGGCGGGCCAAAGGACTGGGCGGCCGCCATGGTGGCCTCTTCCGCGCCCAGGCCCTGCTGGCGAAGGTCCGAAGCCCGGTCCTCTAAATGGGTATAGAACTCCCGGACTATCTCCCCCTCGGAAGAGGGATCGAGCCTCAGCCGGGAGCGTATCGTTTCCAGATAGGTTCTTAGCTCGCCTTTCACTCCTGACTCCTGGGCAGGTTAGGCCCCACCGGGCCTGAGGACCCGGTTCACCGCGTGGGAGAATCCCTGCCACTCCTCCATCTTGTTGTTCAGCATCAGGTGGCCTGTTTCCGTTATGTGATAGTACCTGCGTTCCTGCCCGCCGGGATTCCGCTCCCAACGGGAACGGATAAGGTTGTCCCTCTCCAGCCGGTGCAGGGCGGGATACAGGGTACCCTCCTTGAACTGGAAATATCCATTGCTCCTTTTCTCCAACTCCTTAATGATCTGGTAGCCATACATGGGCTGGGTGTCAATCAAGGAAAGGAGGAGGCCATCGGTACTGCCCTTGAGCAGCTCACGCTCGTATTTCATAATCCCCCTCTTTTCATTTCATTCCCCCCCCCTTATTTATACCTCTTGATGTTGTGGGCAAAATAGCACAACGACTGCTGTTTGTCAATCGGCCGGTTTACCGGGGCTGCCCGGGGCTGCCCCGGGGCCGCGATCTAGTTTGCCTGCACCATCTCATCGGGAAACTTTATGTGGGAATTATTCTCCCGGAAGGCCAGTCTCAGGTCCTCCAGGGACAGCTCGGGGAGGTCGACATATATGGGGCGCCGGCCCATCTCATGGGGGGCATGGGCATCGGAGCCCTGGATGCAGGCGAGCTTTCTGGGATAGCCCGGGGCCAGCCCCCCGGACCACAGGGTCCGGTCCTGGGGAATGGTGATCTCCATAGCCTCCAGATAGGGGCTGTTATGGACCTTTTTCTTGTCCTCGGTGGTCAGGTCGGCTGAGGTAATGAATCCCCTGGGTTTCCTATCGGCATGGGCGGCGATGGCCAGCCCTCCGGTTTCGGCCACGACCTGAAAGGCCTGGTCGATCCAGAGGTCGGCCTCCTCAAAGCCGTGCCCCCACTTCTCCTCGCCCAGGCCCAGGCGAGCCAGCACGGCCTCCATCTCCGCCACGGTTATATCCTCGGGGAACAGGGTGAGAACGTGCCCCCCCCTGGCGGTGATCTCCATACCTGGAAAAACATGGAGGCCCGTCCCCCGGGCGGCCCGCCGGATGGGCTCGATGCCCTGGGCGGTATTGTGGTCGGTGATGGCAATGGCCTCCAGGTTGACCTTCAGGGCGGCAGCCACGATGTCCTCGGGGCTGGTGTGGAGTTCAGCTTCGGGCATCATGTGATCTTGATAGCAGTCAGAGGCGGTTGTGTGAATGTGGAGGTCGATCACTCTATACATGGGCCATCAAAAATTATAACAGTCTTTGGCTTCCATTTCAACTCCCGGTATATGAAATTCATCTTGACAACCCAGATGGGCGTTGCTAAGATGAAGCTAGCTTTTTTGAGAGAAGGGATGGAAGTTGCCCAGAGTTCTGGATCGCGTCAATGGCCCTCCGGATGTGAAGCGGTTGAGCCGGGAGGAGATGGAGGGGCTGGCTCAGGAGATCCGGGAGCAACTCGTGGCCACCACCACCGCCAATGGAGGCCATCTCGCCTCCAATTTAGGGGTGGTGGAGCTGACCATCGCTCTCCATCGGGTTTTTGACAGCCCCCGGGACAAGATCATCTGGGATGTGGGCCACCAGAGCTACGTCCACAAGCTCCTGACGGGGCGCCGGCAGTCTTTCCACACCCTCCGCCAATATGGCGGGCTCTCCGGATTCGCCGATCGGGATGAGAGCTCTCACGATCCCTTTGGTACCGGGCACGCCAGCACCTCTATCTCCGCAGCCCTGGGCATGGGCATTGCCCGGGACCTCCGGGGAGAGGACCACCATGTGGTGGCGGTCATCGGGGATGGCGCCATGGGGGGGGGTATGGCTTTCGAGGCCCTGAACCAGGTGGGTCACCTGGGTTCCCGGGTGATCGTTATCCTCAATGATAACGGCATGGCCATCTCTCCCAGCGTGGGGGCGCTGGCCGGGATACTGAACCGCATCCAGCTTGACCGCAGGTATTACTGGGCCAAGACAGAGGCCCAGCAGGTGATGGCCCACCTCCCCTGGGGAAAGCGGGCCTGGGGAATGGCCAGGCGCCTCAAGGATGGCCTGGTGGATACGTTTATTCCCCGTTTTAGCTGGTGGGAGGAGATGGGGTTCCGCTATGTCGGCCCCGTTGACGGGCACAATCTGGCCGATATGGAGAGGATCCTGAGCCGCGCCCGGGACTATGCGGGCGGCCCCGTTCTCATCCATGTCATCACCACCAAGGGCAAGGGCTACGAGCCGGCGGAGGCGGATGCCATCGGCTTTCACGGCCTATCCCCCGGGGGCCAGACCTCTCCCCCGATATCCTACAGCCAGGTATTCGCGGAAACGGTGCTGGAGCTGGCCCGGGAGAATCCCCGGGTGGTAGCGGTTACCGCGGCCATGCCCGAGGGCACGGGGCTGAGTTTGATTTCCCAACAGCTTCCGGGGCGGGTGTTCGATGTGGGCATCTGTGAACAGCACGCGGTTACCTTTGCCGCCGGGCTGGCCGCCCAGGGTTTCACTCCCATCGTGGCCATCTACTCCACCTTTCTCCAGCGAGCCTTCGACCAGGTTATCCATGATGTCTGCATCCAGAACCTGCCCGTGGTCTTTGCCCTGGACCGGAGCGGGATTGTGGGCGAGGACGGCAAGACCCACCAGGGCAGCTTCGACCTCTCATATCTCAATCTCGTGCCCAACCTGGTGGTGGCATCTCCCAAGGATGGGGATGAGCTGCGCCACCTTTTGTATACCGCGGTGAACTCTCAACGCCCCATGGCTATCCGCTTCCCCCGGGGCCCCGTGCCCGGCGTACTCTCCAAGCCGCTTTTCGAGGAGCTGCCCCTGGACCGGTGGGAGGTATTGAGGGAGGGGAGCGATCTGGCCATTCTGGCTATCGGTACCACGGTGTACCCGGCCATGGATGCCGCCGGGAGGCTCTCTGCCGAGGGCATCGAGGCCATGGTGGTCAATGCCCGCTATTCCAAACCCCTGGACTCCTCCCTTATTGAGCGGGCGGTCCGAGTGGCTGGACGCCTGGTCACGGTGGAGGAGAATGCCCTGGCCGGGGGATTGGGCAGCGCCGTCCTCAGGTTTCTGTCCGATTCCAGGATGGAGGCAGTCCCAACACTGAATATCGGTATCCCCGACGAGTATGTGGAGCAGGGTCCCCCCGGCCTGCTTCGTTCCAGGTATGATTTGGATGCCGAGGGCATCAGGCAGCGGGTACTGGCCGCCTTCCCCGAGCTGGCCCTGGGCCAAAAGGCTGCTTTCACCCAGTGACCGCGCCCGGGGGTGGCCGGTGCTCCTCACCGGGTTCGACCCTGCCCCGCCTCCCGAGGTGATATGTGCTTGAACCGGCGTTTTTCCACCCATACAGGCAAGCCGTAAACCGGGAGCTTCAGGATTTTCTCAGCGGCCGTCCCCTCCCCCTGTACGACATGATGACCTATCACCTGGGCTGGCGGGATGAGTCGGGGGCCCCCGGGGAGGCGGTGGGGAAAAAGCTGCGCCCCATTTTCTGCCTCCTGGCCTGCAGGGCCGTGGGCGGCGACCCGGATACCAGCCTTCCCGCGGCCTCCGCCCTGGAGATGTTGCACAATTTTTCCCTGGTCCATGATGATATCGAGGATGAGACCGGCCTGCGCCGCCATCGCCCCGCCGTCTGGAAACTATGGGGCCCGGCCCAGGGAATAAATGTCGGGGATGCCATGATGGCGCTGGCCCACATGGCTCTTTACGAGCTGGAGGCCAGGGGAACAGACCCCGCCAGGGTGCTTCAGGCGGCCCGAATCCTGGATGAGACCTGCCTGGAGCTCTGTGAGGGCCAGTATCTGGACATATCGTTTGACAGCCGCCAGGATGTAGGTGTCGACGATTATGTGATAATGGTCTCTAAGAAGACCGGGGCCCTGTTTGAGGCCTCCTTCAAGATGGGTGCCCTTCTGGGAAGCGATACCGACTCCCTCATGGGACCTCTGGGGGAGTTTGGACGGAAGATGGGCCTGGTCTTCCAGATTCGGGATGATTTTCTGGGGATATGGGGGGAGGAGACAGTTACGGGTAAGCCCTGGGCCGCGGACATCCGGCGCAAGAAAAAGACGCTGCCCATCATCTACGCTTTGCACCAGGCCAAAGGGGCTGCCGGGCGGGACCTGGAGGAGCTCTACGGGCAGGAATCGCTGGGGGACCGGGATGTAAGCCGGGTCATGGGCATCCTCGACGACCTGGGGGCCCGGGACTACGTCCAGGACATGGCCGCCAAACGTCATGAGGAGGCCCTATCCGCCCTGGAGACCACGGGCCTGGCCCCGTCGGCCCAGGAGGAATTGAGAGAGGTGGGCGCGTACCTGATGGAACGGGAATATTGAGTACCGGGAAAGGCGATTGTGGCTAAGAAAACCGTCAGGGACGTGGAGGTGAAGGGCAAAAGGGTGCTGGTCCGGGTCGATTTCAATGTACCGCTCCACCCCGCGAGTGGGGCCATCTCCGATGATTCCCGTATCAGGGCCACGCTGCCCACTATAAGCTACCTGATCGAGCGGGGGGCCAGGGTCATCCTGTGCTCCCACCTGGGGCGGCCGGGGGGCAGGGTGGTGGAGGACCTCAGGCTTGCTCCCATGGCCGGGAGGCTATCGGAGATGCTGGACCGCCCCGTGCTCACCACCCGGGACTCGACGGGGCCCGAGGTCGAGGAAGCCGTTGCCGGCCTGAAGGAGGGGGAGGTGCTGCTTCTGGAGAACCTTCGCTTCAATCCCGGGGAGGAATCAAGCGATCCCTTTTTCATTCGGAGGCTGGCCAGGCTGGCCGAGCTCTACGTCAGCGATGCCTTTGGCACCGCTCACCGGGCCCACGCCTCCACGGTGGGGGTGGCCAAACACCTGCCCGCGGTGGCGGGCTTTCTGCTGGAGAAGGAGCTGGTCATGCTGGGAAAGGCTTTACATAACCCTGTTCAACCCTTCGCCGCCCTGGTGGGGGGGGCCAAGGTCAGCGATAAGATGGCGGTACTGGAGAGCATCCTGGACCGGGTTGATGCCCTGCTCATCGGCGGAGGCATGGCCGCGACCTTCCTCAAGGCCGGAGGCTCCGGCGTGGGCACCTCTCTGGTGGAGGAGGACAGGCTGGAATTCGCCTCGGAGCTTATGGAGCGGGCTTCGGCAGGGGGCGTTCGCTTTCTCCTGCCTTTGGATGTGGTGGTGGGGCCCGGCCTGGACGCCACCGAGGGGGTCCGGGTGGTCCCCATCGACGGGGTGGGCGCCGGTGAGGTGATCGGAGATATCGGGCCCCGGACGGTGGAGCTATTCTCCGCCGAGCTCCGGGGATGCCGGACCATCGTCTGGAACGGCCCCATGGGGGTCTTTGAGAGCCCGGCCTATTCCCAGGGGACCAGGGCCATGGCCTCCCTCCTGGCGGGGCTCGAGGCCACCACGATCGTGGGTGGCGGCTCCACGGCCGAGGCGGTGGGGTCGTTGGGGCTGAGTGAGCGGATGACCCATGTATCTACCGGCGGGGGCGCCTCCCTGGAGTTTCTGGAGGGCAAAACCCTGCCCGGAGTAGCTGTGCTGGAGGATAAGGGGGAATGATGGAGCAGGAGCGGATTCGGGAGCTTGCCCAGGAGACCCCATCGAAGATCGTGTTTCTGGTTATCGACGGCCTGGGAGGGCTGCCCCACCCCGAAACGGGCCTGACCGAGCTGGAGAGCGCCCGTACCCCCCACCTCGACCGCCTGGCCGGGGAGGGCATAAGGGGCCTCATCGACCCGGTGAGTCCGGGCATCACCCCGGGCAGTGCCCCGGGACACCTGGGCCTGTTCGGCTATGACCCCTTGAGGTTTACGGTGGGGAGGGGGGTCATGGAGGCCCTGGGTATCGACTTCGACCTGAAGGAGGGTGATATCGCGGCCCGGGGCAATTTCTGCACCGTGGATGAGCAGGGGGTCCTGGTGGACCGCCGGGCGGGCCGTATCTCCACCGAGACCTGTGCCGGGC
>JAZFUS010000046.1:0-2343 GCA_036447315.1 Dehalococcoidia bacterium | reverse complement strand
GTCCACCGGCCGGGGATTCAGCCGGAGCATGCCTATCTCCCCCCGGGACAGGTCCAGGAGCTCATCGATCCGGTTGTTCAGATTGGAGGCGCCCTGATTGATATTCCTGGCCAGGCTTAAGAAGGGCTCCTCATGGAGCTCACCAAGAAGAATATCGCTGGAGGCCAGCACCGGGGTGAGCGGGGTCTTCAGCTCGTGCACCAGGGCCCTGGTAAACTCCGCTCTCCGTTTTATCTCCGCCTCCAGCTCCTGCCGCAGCCCTCTCTCCCGTTCGTAGAGCTGCTGTAGCTCCTCCTCCGTCTCCTGGACCCGGGCCATGGCCTTCTCAAGGTCCAGATAGGAGGCGGCGATAACCTGAGCCTGCTCCTGGTAGGCCTTCAGGAGCCGTTCCCGGTCTTCTTCCAACTCCCTGCGCGCCGTGATGTCCGCGGTAACGCCTTCAGGGGTATCGCCGTTCGGGTGGTCACCCGCCGTCCCGGGTCCGGTTGCCTTGGCCGAGACCAGGCTCAGGACATCCCAGGTGATGAGAGAGACATCATCGGGCTTGCTGTCCATGTGGCGGAGTCCGGTCTCCAGGCGGGAAACATCCAGGAGGCCATCGACAAGATCGGTGAGCCTGTCCGCGGCCCGGTCTATAGCCTGGAGGTACTCCCGCTTCTCCCGGCGTTTCAACCTGGTATCATAGTCCAGCATCAAGGTAGAAAAGCCTTTGATGGAAGCCAGTGGGGTGCGGAGTTCGTAGGAGACCGTGGACAGGATCTGTTTTTTTAATTCTTCGGGGCTGTGCAGGTCTTCTGGCAGGACCTTCAGGTCATTCACCGGACGCTCCAACTTTTCGGCCTACCTCTAGGGCTGCACCTCGGGGCAGGGACCGAGGGGGAGCAGCTTTAATATCGGTGGCGGTATCCAGGGTTCTACCCGGCCCGGGTCTGCGGGTCGGCTCCGAAGGCTTGGGGACCGCTCTAGGCCGCCAGGGTTGCCTCGGAGAGATCATGCTTCTCCTGCAGGGAGAGGACCTTGTCCAGGTCGAGCAGGATAATCAGCTTTTCATCCAGCTTGGCAATGCCCATAAGGTAGTCATGATCGGTGGTGTTGGTGATAACCGCCGAGGGCGGCTCCACGGCGCCGGCGGAGATGCGCAGCACCTCCGTGACCGCGTCCACCACCATGCCGATGTCCTGCCCGGCGATATCCATGACCACGATGCGGTTCTCGGCGTTCTGCTCGGCCACGGCGATGTTGAGCTTCTTGCGCAGGTCCACCACGGGGGTTACCTTTCCCCGGAGGTTGATCACCCCTTCCACGAAGTCGGGGGTGCCGGGGACCTTGGTGATGTCCTGGAGGCGGATGATCTCGCGGACGGCTCCGATGTCCACGCCATAGGCCTCGGTGTTGAGGTCGAAGACCACCAGCTGTTTCTCTTCCTGTGCGTTATCGACGGCCATAGGGTCGGTTCCTCCTTAATAAATATGCCGGGGTCGGCTATTGCGCCAGGGCCTGTCCCCCGCCGCCGTTGCCGTCGTGGGGTAACGGGCCTTTCGGGAAACGGAAAGGCTTCACAGGCACGGGCGTTGCTTCTTCCCTGCCAAAAATATCCTGCTCACAGTCCGCTAAGCCCTGCTGGATCCTCTGCTGTTTCACCTTGAGAGATGCCAAAGTCTGCTGAAGCTCCGTCACGCCTTCTTCCAGCAGGTAGAATAGGGCCCTCATCTGTTTCTGCAACTCTGTGGCATCCATATGCCCAACTCCTTTACCCATAACGGTTGGTCCGGAAAGCGAGAGGGCGGGCCCGGCTACTGCGCCAGGGACGGTCCCCCGCCGCTGTTGCCGGTGTGAGGGAACGGGCCCTCCGGGAGATGGAAAGGCGTCCGGGGCGCGAGCGCGGCTTCTTCCTGTTCGTCAATGGCCGGCTCACACTCCACCAGGACCTGCTGGAAATCCTGGTGCTTCACCTTGAGGGCCGCCACGGCCTGGTGAAGCTCCTCCCAACCCTCTGCTATCGAGTGGGCCAAGGTCCGTAGTTTCTCTTGCAGCCCTGTTGGCTTCATTTGCCCGCTCCTTTCCCGGTGGTGTTGGGGGTGAGGGCGGGAGGGCCTAAACCCTCCCGCCCTCACCCGGCTACTATGTCAGGGATGGGTTCTCGTTGCTGTCCTCATCGCTCTTGGAGGCGGTCCCGGACTCCGCCGGGGCCTCCTCTTTGGCGCTGGAGCCGTTGCTGCTAAGCCTGAAAGCGGAGACCGAAGTGCGGAGGTCCTGGGCCATTCCGGACAGCTGCTGGGACGAGGCCACGACCTGCTGGACCTGGGCGCTCATCTCCTCGGCGGAGGCCGAAGACTCCTCGGA
>JAZFUS010000045.1:0-3172 GCA_036447315.1 Dehalococcoidia bacterium | reverse complement strand
TGGGCTTCCACTCCACCCAGATAGAGTAGTCGATCTTGCTCACCCGGGTCTGGGTCTCCTCGCAGAAGGACTCGCTCACCGTCACGTGGAAGTCCGTGGTGTACCACTCCTCGGGGAACATGGTGCCATAGTCGATGGCCGCTGTGTCCACGGTCATGGCGTTTTCCACGTGAGCGGTGACATTGATGAGGTGGGCCTCATAGGCGGAGACGGCCGCCACCCCCGAGAGGACCAGCACCAGTACGCTCAGTCCCAGCAATATTCCTTTCATGTTTCACCTCCTTTCTTTCCTGGCTTCCTATCTTTAAGGCGGGCCTTCCCGCCACCGACCCTAAGGGACATAGGCCTCCACCAAAATGGATGCGGCCTCGGCGCTGAACTGGTGCCCACCCTCGTCCAGGGGCGCGTTCAGCCATTTCATCGTGGGTCCGGAGTTCAGGGTGTAGGTTCCCGGGCTGGTGTACTCCTGCCTTCCCGAAGGGTTGAGCTTGGTCCACACCAGCATGGTCAAAGCGACCGACTGCCCGGGGAGAAGCACATCCGAATTGTCCACCGTTTCCGGAGACTCCACGTCGCCGCTGACATAGGTCACGTACCAGGTGATCCGGTACTGGGTATCGAAGGAAAGCGCCTTGAACCTCCCCCGGGAATGGGAGATAACGGTCACGGCCACGGGCAGGCTGTCTATGGGCTGGCCGGCCACCTCGGCGGAGAAGTGGTCGGTGATCACCACCCCGGTGATGGGATAGCTGTGGGGATTGGAGGCGACGATGGTCACCAGCCAGGCGACACAGGTCTCCACGGGCACCATGAACGGACCCATGGCGCTGTCATTACAGGCGGTCGAATCAACCCCTGAGGCGTCTATCAATTCCGCGTTGGCCTCTATCTCGCCCGGTCCTGCCAGCCGTGCGGCCTTGATGAGATTGTAGCGGTGCTCGACCCGGACCTTGACATTGACCGTGTGGGCCTCATAGGCCCTCACCAGGGGCACCAAACCTATCGTTACCAGTCCCGCCAGCACCATAAATGCCAGGATCCTCTTCATGCCGCTTCCCCTGTCCTGACTTCCTCTCTCATGGCGCACCGCTGATGATGTCGACCGTGATTTCCGCCGCATAATCGCCCAGGTCCTCTACGGGCTCGTCCAATATCACCCACCACACATCGGAGGTATCGGGGGGTGAGGCCGTGTCGTCCAGGCTCCCGCCGGCGGTGAAGTCCCCCGGGGGGTCTATCAGGGGATCGGTCTCCGTATCGGCCTCGGCGGGGTCCTTCACCACCCTGATGAAAGGGCTTAAGGTACCGGCGCCGTTCAGGGCGACGCTGTAGGCGATGGCGGTTGGCGTTTCGGGATCGGTCCAGGGGGGCCCGCTGCCGGGCACCCCGGTGATGAACACGGTGAATTTGCCCCTGAGGCCGGTCTCGCCGGGGAAGATGGTGCCAAAGTCGATATCGGTGTTTACGTAGAGGACAGAGTCCCCTCCCCCGGTGATGCGGACGATACCGGGGGGAGGGCTCCCCCGTTTCTCCGCCACACCCATTATGCCCGGAGGCATATCCGTCACCCGGGCCGTAACCTTCAGGGCCTGGGTCGCCAGCAGGAGCGAAGACCCCAGCAGCCCCACGGCCATCAGGACCGCCCCCAGCCCCAGGAGCCTGGCCCACCCCATGCCGCAAGCTCCGGCCATGGTCACGCCTCCCTCTCGCCGCGGCGGAGCAGGGAGCGCACCCTGGCTACCAGGCCCCTCACATCGGTGGGCTGCGCCACATAGGCATCCACCCCCAGGGACAGCATCTCGGCCTCCCTGCCCCCCCCTTCGGTCCCCAGGACGATGATGGGCAGATAGGCCACCTGCCGCAGACGGGAACATAGCTCCTCCGCCCCTGCCATCTCCTCCGCCATGATCACCAGGTCGGTGCGGCTTTCGGAGTATTTCCTCAAGCCCTGACGGCTATCCACCGCCGTGGTCACCTCAAAGCCCGCGCCCTCCAAAATGGAGGCCACCTGCCTCCTGAGAGTCCTATCCTTTTCAACAAGAAGAATCCTAGCCCCCATGTTCACTCATCTCCAGATAAAATCGCCTCTTCTCATATAAGCTAGCATGGGCAGGTGGAATATCCGGTCACCCGGGTGACGGCGCGGTAGAAATGCGGTGGAGCTTTGGGGAACAAAAAGCTGCGGGCCGGCGATGGCCGGCCCGCAGCTTTTTACCATTGGTCTCGGGAGAGGGGCACGGCTAACCGTGCCGGGCGAACTTGTAGCCAACCCCCCGCTGGGTTAGGATCATCCGGGGTTCCGGTGAATCGTCGTTGAGCTTGCGGCGAAGGAGATAGACATACTTCTTTAATATTCCGCAATCTTCGACATATTCCTCGCCCCACACCCTGCTGAGGAGGGTGCGATGGGTAAGCACCCTCCCCTCATTTCTCACCAGGTGGCAGAGCAGATCGTACTCATGGGGGGTCAGCTTGACCTTCTCGCCCGAGACAAACACGTCCCGGGCCGCGAAGTTTATGCTCAGGTCGCCGCTGAGAAAGGGCACGCAGTCCCGCTGGAAGTCGGCAAACTGGGTGCGGCGCAGCAGCGCCTTGACCCTGGCCAGAAAATCGATGGCGCTCAACGGTTTGGTGATATAATCGTCGGCCCCCATCTCCAGGGCCCGGACCCCGTCCATCTTGCTTTCGTGGTCCGTGAGCACAATGAGAGGCACATCGGAAAATTCACGAATCTCCCGCACCAGCTCCAGGCCATCCCCATCGGGCTGAGAGATATCCACCATCACCAGATCGGGTGCCTCGGCCTCCACCAGGCCCAGCCCCTTTGAACCCTCCGAGGCCCCGACGACAACCGCCAGGGGCCACCTCAGCCGCAGAAACAGCCCCACATCCTTCGCCACCTGTTGGCCCACCTCTATCACCAGGGTTTTCATCCATCACCCCTTTCCCCGGACCGGCCACCCGGATATCGCCCTCGATTATCCATTTTATGGGTCCCGGCCCACCAGGACTATACGTAACCATACGTAATTTGCGCGGAGCGATACCGTAATTGTGACCAAAAGCCGGACCGGCCGGCCCCAGAGGCCGGGCGGTGAGCCGTCACGGCGGCAGCGCCAGATGAAAGGGGAACGGGTCACGCCGGGCAAAACCTGAGGGCGGGCAGTGCCTG
>JAZFUS010000044.1:0-2903 GCA_036447315.1 Dehalococcoidia bacterium | reverse complement strand
GGGCTGGGTCTCGTTGGGGGCCTGTGCACCGTCGCGGCCCTCCTGGCCATGTCGCTGGAGGCGCCTTCCGGGGAAGGGGATGGCTGAGGGCTAGGCTCCCAACCAGCCTATGCCCTTCAGCTGGCCGCGCAGGTAGGCCACCTGGCCGGCATGCTGGAGATTGTCGCCGATGTTGCCCGCCAGCCGGGCGCCGACGGTGCGATACCGGGGATGGTCCATCTGGCGGTTGAGCTCGGCTTCCGACACGCCCCCGATGTATCGGTTTAACCGCTCCAGCATGGCGTGGTGATAGCCCAGCAGGGTGTCGACGCCGGGCGATCGAAAGGCTGCCAGGTCCTCCACGCTGTGCCTCAATCCGGTTTCCTCGAGGTCGGCGGGACGGTTGAACTTCGCATGCCATCCGTCTTTGACCCAGAGCTGCTCCACCCCCATGAGGTCCGCCATCACCCGGTCCTGGCCCCGGGTTATATGCCAGGTGAGCCAGCCCATGCTGTTGCAGTCGGGTTTGGGCTGATGGTTCACGTCCTCCGGGGTCAGCCCCTCCAGCGCTTTATCCAGCACCTGTGATATGCGCCCGTAGATATCGGTGAGCATCTGCTGCATTCCCAAGGTCGCCTCCTTTATTACGCTGCCATAGCCGGCCGGTTTGTCCTATCATCTCATAAGGACGGGATAAAGCCAATAGCTTTCCCTCTCCACCGCCAGCCTGGTTCGGTGAGTGGCACCCGTCCACCGGGCCCTCAGGGAGGCTTGACAGCATCGCCGGAGAGGCCCATAATTCTTAGCATGCAAAACAGCTACCAGGTAGATGTGGTCGATACCGACTACTATCGAGCGCTTATCAACTGTCAGGCCGCTTGCCCCGTTCATACCGATGCCAGCGGCTACATAAGGGCCATCTCCCAGGGGGAGTACAAAGAGGGCTATATCAAGGCGAGACAGCCCAATCCCTTTGCCTCCGCCTGCGGGAGGGTGTGCACCGCCCCCTGTGAGGCGGCCTGCCGCCGGGGACAGATCGACTCCCCGATCTCCATCAGGGCCCTCAAACGCTTCCTCTGCCAGCAATACGGGGTCGAGGCCCCAGACAAGAAGAGGGCCGGGGCCGCCACCTCCCCCGAGTTTTTGGCGGGCTCCGACGGACCCAATTCCTGCACGGCGGAAAGCGTCATGGCCCTGTCCCGGTTCAGGACGAGGACCGGGGCCCCGGGGGAGCGGGAGGGGAGAAAGGTGGCGGTGATCGGGACGGGCCCGGCGGGCCTGACCGCCGCCCACGACCTCGCTCTGCTGGGCTACCAGGTGGTCCTTTTTGAAGCTCAGGCCTTTGCCGGAGGGAAGATGAGGACCGAGATTCCGGCTCCCTTCCTTCCCGGAGAGCTGCTGGAGCGAGAGGTGCAGGCTACCATCGAGATGGGCGTGGAGCTCAGGTATCATACCTCCATCGATACCAACAGGTTGGTGGAGCTAAAGGGTGAGGGCTATGAGGCCATTTTCGTGGCCACCGGGGGCCATACCGGACACAAACTCTCTCGACTCGGGTCAGGCATCTTCGCCGAGGGGGACATGCCCTTTCCCATCCCGTCTATCATCTGGTCCGTGGCGGCGGGACATGAGGCGGCGAGAAACGTCGACGGGTATTTAAAGGGGGTCGGCGCCCAGGTCGCCCGGAAGGCCTGGATGGCCCCGGCGGTTTTTGACTATGATGCTCCCCGGGACCGGCTGGAGGTCGAGCGGGGGGAGCCCCGGATGACGCCCTGGAGCGGCGAAGGCATCTCGGTACGGTCCACTCTGGCCCTGGGGATGGTGAGCCATGTGGTCAGCACGCCCCTTTCCGAGGTCGAGGACGTGTACTCCGAGGCCGAAGCGCGGGTCCAGGCGGACCGCTGCCTGAGGTGCAACGTCCAGACCGTTTTCAATGGCGACCTCTGCATCCTCTGCGGGGGCTGTGTGGATGTCTGCCCCCAGAATTGCTACAAGATGGTGAGGCTGGACAAGATCCAGGGCGATGAGAACCTCGAAGCCCTGGTCCAGGCCAGGTATGGAAAGCCTTTGGAGGCCTTCCATAAAGGCGGGGATGTCCTGGACCTGGGTACGGCCATGATAAAGGATGAGACCCGCTGCGTGCGCTGCGGCCTCTGTGCCCAGCGCTGCCCCGTGGGCGCCATAACCATGGAGGCGTTCTGGTATGAGGAAGAGCTGGTTCCTTATGGAACCGGTGAGGCGGCGGCCTCGGACCCATCCTGACCGAACGGCTCCGGCCCGGTATCCCCCCAAGGGCGCTCTGTTACCCCCACCTGAATTCGGCATTCCGGGTACCGCTATAACCCGAAACACCTATTTGGTTGACGGCAATATACGGTGAAACAGGTGCTGTGATTATCGACGGATGGCTGCTGGGGACCCTGATGGTGCTGGGCCTTATCGGAGGCTTCTTTTCAGGCCTGCTGGGCCTGGGAGGCGCCATCATCGTGATCCCGATGCTGCGCTTCATTCCCCCCATGCTGGGGCTGGCCGAGCTGAACATGAAGGTGGTGGCGGGCATCACCATGGCACAGGTGCTCTTTGCCACCGCGTCGGGGGTCCTGGCTCACCGCAGGGCCAAAAACGTCAGCCGGGACCTGATACTGTTCATGGGGAGCGCCAGTTTCGTCGGCTCCCTGTCGGGCGCGGTAGTATCCAAATACCTCGAGGCCCATATCCTCACCGCGATCTTCGTGGGGCTGGCTTTGCTGGCCGCCGGGATGATGTTTATCCCCAGGAAGGAGTGGGGCCAGGATATCCCGGCGGATCAGGTGCGCTTTAACCGCCCCCTGGCCTCCGGCATCGCTTTGGTCTTCTCGAGCCTGGGAGGGATGGTGGGCGCCCCCGGCGCCTTCATTTTTATTCCCCTACAGCTCTATGTGCTT
>JAZFUS010000043.1:0-2337 GCA_036447315.1 Dehalococcoidia bacterium | reverse complement strand
TTTTAGCCTGGAAGCAATTCTATCATGGGGCCACCAGACCGTCAACATCCGCTCCCGGCCTCTTTGGGCCCGCCGAAAGACCGTGCTATAATGAATTGATATGAAAACCAGCTCCGGCAAACCCCTATCCGGGCCATTTGAAATTATCGACCATACCGCCGACATCGGCATCAGGGTCCACGGGGCGGACCTGAAGGAGACCTTTGCCAACGCCGCCCTGGCCATAACCGGCCTGGTGACCGATGCGGGGAAGGTGAGGCAGAGCCTCCACAGGGACCTGGAGGTCACCGCCGACGGCGAGGAGGCCCTGCTGGTGGCCTGGCTGAACGAGCTCATATATGTCTTCGATGTGGAGAATATCCTCTTTTCGCGCTTCGACATCCGGGACCTGTCGCCCACCCGGCTGCGAGCCCGGGCCTATGGAGAAAAGGTAGACCCCTCCCGGCACCCCATGAAGATGGGTATCAAGGCCGCTACCTACCACAGGCTCAAGATCGAGAAGGGGGAGCACTATACCGCCCGGGTAATCTTCGACATATAAACAAAAAAATAAACAAAGGGGTTGAGGCCATGCCTCGGTGGCAAGAAAAACTAAGGAAAGTGGATGATTACCGCTGGGAGATCCCCCAAAGCTATAAGCCCGGAATGCGGGTCCCCGGCCTCATCTATGCCGATAAGGCCATGCTGGACCTCATCGGGGAGGAGGAGGCGCCGGAGCAGGTGGCCAACGTGGCTTTCCTGCCCGGCATAGTGGGCCGTTCCCTGGCCATGCCCGACCTACACTGGGGCTATGGCTTCCCCATCGGTGGGGTAGCCGCCACCCGGGTGGAGGGTGGGGTCATCTCGCCCGGCGGGGTGGGCTTCGATATCAATTGCGGGGTCCGGCTGCTCAGCACCCAGCTCACCGAGGAGGAGGTCAGGCCCAGGATCCGGGATCTCGTGGCCGGCCTCTACAACAATGTCCCCTCGGGGCTGGGGGTGGGGGGGAAACTCAGGGTGGACGAGCGGGAGATGGACCGGGTCCTGGTGGACGGGGCCCTCTGGGCCATAGAGAGGGGCTACGGCGAGAAGGATGACCCCCCGGCCATCGAGGAGGGGGGAAGCATGAAGGGCGCCGACCCATCCCGGGTAAGCGCCCGGGCCAAGAAACGGGGCACACCCCAGCTGGGAACCCTGGGCTCGGGGAACCATT
Organism: Dehalococcoidia bacterium; assembly: GCA_036447315.1. GTDB lineage: Bacteria > Chloroflexota > Dehalococcoidia > JACVQG01 > JAZFUS01 > JAZFUS01. The sequence goes on along the minus strand of JAZFUS010000043.1, from coordinate 1,145 downwards.
TCCTGGAGGTGGGTGCCGTGGAGGAGATCTATGACAGCGCCACGGCCAAAGCCTTTGGGATCGAAGCCCTGGGGCAGGTGGTCCTCTGGGTACACACCGGCTCCCGGGGTCTGGGGCACCAGGTGTGTGATGAGTATGTAAAGAGTATGGTGGAAACGGTGCGGAAATACGGCATCGACCTCCCCGACCGGCAGCTGGCCTGTGCCCCCTTTGAGTCGCCCGAGGGGCAGGCCTACTTTGCCGCCATGGCCTCGGCCGCCAACTATGCCTGGGCCAACCGGCAGTGTATCACCCACTGGGCGCTGGAGGTCTTCTCCGAAATTTTCGGTAAAGGGCGCCAGGACCTGGGCATACACCTCATCTATGACGTGGCCCACAACATCGCCAAGATAGAGCAACATGTGGTGGACGGCCAGGAACTTAAGGTGGTGGTCCACCGCAAAGGGGCAACCCGGGCCTTCCCCCCCCACCACCCCGATCTCTCCCCCATCTATAGCGAGGTGGGGCAGCCGGTGCTCATCCCCGGGGACATGGGGCGCTACTCCTATATTGCCGTGGGCACCGAGGTGGCCATGATGGAGACCTTCGGCTCCACCTGTCACGGCGCGGGACGGGTGCAGAGCCGGACCGCCGCCAAGCGCAACCTGCGGGGGCAGGACATATCCCAGCGGCTGGCCAGCCGCGGCATAACCGTCATGGCGGGAAACCGGGCGGCCCTGGCTGAGGAGGCCTCGGAGGCCTATAAGGATGTCAGCCATGTGGTAGAGATAACACACCAGGCGGGGATTTCCCGGAAGGTGGCCAGGACAAGGCCCCTGGGCGTGATCAAGGGATAGGCCCACACCGGCTTCGTGATTCATCCCGTTATCGTGCCGCGGGGAAAACCCCGGGGACAGGCCTATCCTTGAAGCATATATTGCGTTTATAATAATAACAGGTACTTTGTTTCCCATTCGGGCAATAGGTGTCAAAGGTGAAAGTAAAGATGAAACTCTGGAAGCTACTGGGAATGGTGGTGCTGGCCGGGGCGGTGATATGGGCGGGAATTGCCGTTATCGGTAAGCTCACCCAACCTGACTCGGGCGCGTCCGGCGGGGACGGGCAGGTGGTGGAGGCCAAGCTCGGCAACGTGGAGGCGACCATCA
>JAZFUS010000042.1:0-2947 GCA_036447315.1 Dehalococcoidia bacterium | reverse complement strand
TCCCCGGGAAAAGGCGGCCAGCAGGGCACGCATGAACTCCGAAGTGATGGAGGGCTGATCGCCCAGGACGACCATGACGGCCCGGCACCGGGCATCCACCGGGCCCAGACCGCAGATCAGGGAGGTACTCATACCTCCCTGATAGTTGGCGTTGACCGTTCTTTTTACCGCCTGCCCCGCTATCCTGGCCTCCATCTCACCCGCCCGGTGGCCCAGCACCACCACCACCTCATCCACCCCCGAGCCCAACACATTTTCCACAACCCGCTCCAGGATAGTAGCCTCACCCCAGGGGAGGAGCAGCTTGGGCTCGCCCATCCGCTTCGACCCCCCCGCGGCCAGGATAATGGCTGAGATCATGGGCCCCCTTTAGCCACCTCCATCATGGCATCCACCATCCGGGTATACCCGGTGCATCGGCACAGGTTCCCCACCAGGGCCCTGGTGGCCTCCTCCCGGGTGGGATGGGGGTTTTCGTCCAGAAAGCCCTTGGCCGTCATCAGGGTCCCCGGAATGCAGAAACCGCATTGAAGGGCCCCGTGCTTGATAAAGGCGGCCTGCAGGGGGTGAAGCTCCCCGCCCTGGGCCATGCCCTCTATGGTGGTGATAGCCCGGTCCTGGGACTCCACGGCCAGCACCAGGCAGGAAGCCACCGGCTTTCCATCCAGAAGCACCGTGCAGGCGCCGCAGTCGCCGTCGTCACAACCCTTCTTGGTCCCGGTGAGGCCAATGGTTTCCCGCAGCACCTCCAGGAGGGTCCTTCGGGGATCGATGTCCTCCTCATAGGGGACACCGTTGACGTTAAAGTGCATCGACTGTTTCAAGATAAGCCTCCTTCTACTTCCCCTGAGCCGCCGCCCAGGCCTGGGTCAGGGCCCTCCGGGTAAGGACCTCTATGAGGTGCTTCTTGTAATCGACTTCGACCCGGGGCCGGCTCTCCTTGGCGGCTTTCTGGGCGGCCTCCCCGATGAGGCGCTCATCCAGCTTTTTCCCTTTAAGCACGGCCTCGGCGCTGGCCATATTGGTGGGGAAGGGACAGCGCGGTTTGCACTCCGGACGCCGCCAGCAGTGGCTGCAAACGCCCACCACGATCTTGACCTTGCTGCAAACGTCCTTCTGCCTGGTGAGGACCACGGCCACGTTGACAAAGGCCCGGTCCATAGCCTGCCGGATCATATGCTTGAGATAGGCCCCGCCGCTGCCCGCGGGCAGGCCGGGGACGATGATCTCGGATACCAGCTCGTCGTCCGCCAGGGAATTATGGTAGGGGGTGGTAAAGACGTCCTGAAGCGGGACCGTCCTCTGCCCCCGGGAGCTGACCACCTTCACCCGGGCCCCCAGGGCGACCAGGGGAGGAAAGGTATCGGCGGAGGGAGAGGCAGCGGCCACATTCCCGGCTATCGTGGCCACGTTACGTATCTGGGTGGAGGCGAAAACCGAGGCCACCTGGTTCAGGATGTCATAGCCATTCTTGATGGCCGGAGAGGTCTCCAGGTCGTGGATGGTGGCCAGGGGACCGATTTTGAGGCCCTTGGCGCTATCACCCTTGATATCGCTCAGGCCCTTGATACCTCTCAGCCCCACCAGAAACCCCGGGGTTTCCTCCCTCTTCTTCATCTGGGATAGAAGGTCGGAGCCCCCGGCCAGGATTTTGGCCTTCCCCTTATTGGCGGCCAGAATCGAACAGGCCTCTTTGAGGCTCTTGGGAGCCAAATACTCGAACTTGGGCAACCTCCTGACATAGTTCATATCACTTTCCCCCTTTTCCCTTTTCCTTTAGGGCCTTGACGATCTTCTGAGGCGTTATGGGAAGCTCGGTGAAGCGATGGCCCACGGCATCGCCCACGGCATTGACCACCGCCCCCAGGGAGCTGGCGCAGCTTATCTCTCCGCCACCCTTGGCGCCAAAGACGGTATATTCCGAGGGCGAGATAACATGGTGTACATCCTGAGGGGGGGCATCCATGTGGGTGGGCATCCGGTACTCGCTGAAATCGGCATTGAGAGGCTGCCCGTTATCACCCACCTCCACCCCCTCGTAGAGGGCCTGGCCCAACTCGCATATGGTGCCCCCCTCCAGCCCGGCCGCCAGCATCTGAGAGTTGATGGGCTGGCCCAGCTCGTCGCCGGTTACCGACTTGATCACCTTGACCTTGCCCGTGCCGGGGTCCACCTCCACCTCTATCGCCTGAAACACCACGGCATAGGCGAAGGGATGGACACCCAGGCCCGTCCCCTCGAAATCGGGGTAGTCTATCCGGGGCGCCGTCCAGGAACCGCGGCCATAGATGGGCTTCCCCAGGTCATAGTCGGAGTGGCGGACCACGTCCAGCATGGGGTGGCCCCGCTCGGGGTTGTCCGCGACGAACACGCGCCCGCCCTTGAACGCCAGCTTTTCGGGGGCCACCTCCAGCATCTCGGCGGCTACATCCGCCAGCTGCTGGCGGGCATCCTCGGCCGCCGCCTTCACGGCGCCGCCGCCCCACACCGTGCCCCGGGACGCATACATGCCCGCCTCCAGGATGGTATCGTCGGTGTCCTCCACCCCGATGCGGATGGACTCCATGGGCAGGCCGAGCACCTCGGCGGTGATCATGGCCATCACGGTATCGATGCCCTGGCCGATCTCGGTGCCGCCGTGGACCACGGTGGCGGTGCCGTCCTCGGTAATCTTGACCACCGCCGCCGAGCTGGTGTGCCCGGCAAAGCGGGAGGCGCCGGTGGCGCTGGACACCGCGCCAAAGCCTATCCCCCGGTTGGGGCGCTTATTGGCCTTATGCTCCTCCCAGCCTATACCCTTGACCACCGCCTCGAAGGCCTCATGAAATTTCGAGCCGAAGACCCGCTGCCCGTTGGCGCATCTATCGCCGTCCTTTATCAGGTTCTTGATGCGGATCTCATACTGGTCCATGCCGATATCGTCGGCCACCATGCTCAGGATATTCTC
>JAZFUS010000041.1:0-7907 GCA_036447315.1 Dehalococcoidia bacterium | reverse complement strand
GAGAACCTGCGGCTCGACGACCTGGAGGGGAGGCGGGGGGTCCAGCTGGAGGGAATGAAGGGGGCGAAGGCCGATTTCATTCGGGGCGTGGCCCATCGGATGATAACCCCCCTCACGGTGATAAAGGCCTCGACCAGCATGATGATCGAGGTTTTGGGCCGGAGGGTTTCCGGGGAGAGGGCTGAGCTGCTCAGCCGCATCGGCTCGGGCATCGCTCAACTGGAGAAACAGGCCTCGGAACTACTGGAGCTCTTCAGGATAAGAGCGGCCGCCATCGAGCTCAGTCCGGAGCCCGTAGAGGTCAACGGACTGGTTGCGGAGACCTGCGATAACCTGACCCTTGAGTTCCGGGCCAGGGGCCAGACCGTCGAGTTGCACCTCCTGCGGCACTCCCTCAGGGCCCTGCTGGACCGGCGCCGCTTCGGGGAGGTCCTCGCTTATCTTCTATCCAGCGCGGGCAGGTTCGCTCCGGAGGGTGGGCACATCGAGGTGCGGGTGGCCATCGAGGAGAGCGGCCTTGTGGTGGGGGTGAGCGATAACGGGCCGGGGATCCTCGGGGAGGACCGGGACCGGATATTCGATCCCTTTTACCGGGCCGGGCGTCCCGGGAAGCGGGCGGGGGCCGGGCTGGAGCTGGCCAGGGCCAGGTCTCTGGCGGAGCTACAGGGCGGCAGTCTCCGGGTGGAGAGCGATGCAGACGAGGGGGCCAGCTTCCTCTTTTCCGTGCCCCTGAGGGGTGTTCCTGTGGAGACAGAGGGCAAAACCTTTTCCGGGTAGCCGGGGTTCGTCCCCTAAATCCGGGTTGACAAGTATGTGTGGATGGCGACAGAATTGGGCAGCTTTGAAAAAGTGAGGCGGCTATGGAGTGGCAGAAAGAGTACAGCGGGAAGCTGGTCCCGGCCCGGGAGGCGGTCCAGGCGGTAAAGTCCGGGGACCGGGTGGTGTGCGCCATGGGCAACGAGCCCCTGAGCCTGATGTCGGCCCTGGAAAAGAGGAAAGGGGAGTTGTCCGATGTCAGGGTCTCGGTGTTGCCGGGCCAGGACATGGACTGGTATCACGATGAAGGCGAGGGACCATTCTCCCTGGAGGTGGTCTACATCGTGCCCCTGGTCCAGGACATGGTGGACCGGAGACAGGCCGACTGCCTCATACCTTTCCCCTTCTATCAGTACCCCTGGGACATGGGGGAAGCCGATGTGCTGCTGATAGTGGTCTATCCGCCCGATGATCACGGCTACTGTAGCTTTGGGGGCTCCCTTTGGAACAAGAAGGCCCAGGTACAGGGGGCGGGGACCGTGCTGGCCGAGGTGAACCCGAACCTGATCCGGACCTACGGTGACAACTTTATCCATGCCTCGGAGCTAGACTGGTTCGTGGAGCGCGTGCCCACGGGCAGGCCGCCGGGGGGCACGGACCTCCGGGGCCGGGAGATGGAGGGGCTGGGGGAGATAGATAAAGCCATTGCCGAAAATGTGGGGGCCCTCATCAGGGATGGCGACACCCTTCAGATCGGGGTGGGCTCCGCCAGCGAGGCGGTGGCCAAGGCCGGGATTTTCGACGCCCGGCATGACCTGGGCTGGCACTCGGAGAATACCCCCCGGGGGATCATCCGGCTGGTGCGCGAGGGGGTGATCAACGGGCGGCGCAAAGGGCTCCATACCGGCAAAATGGTGGCCACGGCCATCGTGGGGGACACCCGGGAGGAGATGGCCTTTGTGGACCGTAATCCCCTGTTTGAGCTATACGCCGCGGACCATGTCCTCGATGCCCGGGTCATCGCCGCTCACGACAACATGGTGGCCATCAACGGGGCCATAGCCGTGGACCTCACCGGACAGATAGCCGCCGAGTCCATAGGGGCCCGGCTGGTGAGCGCGGTGGGGGGACAGCTCACCTTCGTCATCGGGGCCCATCTCTCCCCGGGGGGGCGGGCCATCACCGTTCTACCCTCGACGGCCCGGGGAGCCAGCGTGTCGCGGCTGGTCCCCAGGCTGGAGTCAGGGGCCATAGTCAGCATACCCCGGAGCCTGGCCGATGTGGTGGTGACCGAACATGGCGTGGCCCAACTCCGGGGAAAATCACAGAGGCAGAGGGCTCTGGAGCTCGTCTCCATCGCCCATCCCGATTTTCGCTCCCAGCTCAAGAAAGATGCCGAGAGGCTTTTCTGGCCCTAGGCGGCCGGACGGCGGCGTATCATCCGGGTGAGCTTGCAGGTGAGCACCGGCTCTCCGGTCTGATTCTTGGTGATGAACTTCAGGGCGATGATGCCCCGGTCCGTCTTCTTGGTCTCGTGCAGCTCCAGCACCTCGACCTCGAGATGGATGGTGTCCCCGACGAACACCGGTCTCATGGCCCGCATCTCATCCAGGCCCAGGAACGCCATTCCCCTGTCCTTGGCCACGCCGGTCAGGTTCTCCAGGCCCAGGGAAAGGCAGAAAGTGAGGGGGCCGGGGATTATGGGCCGGCCGAAGATGGACTGGTTCTTAACGTAATCCCGGTCGATGAACAGCGATTCGAACAGCCCGGTGAGGCCCACGAAGTTCACCAGGTCGGTTTCGGTCACGGTCCGGGACATGGTGGAGTACATGTCCCCTACCTTGAAGTCCTCCCAATACTTTGCATCCAAGTTTCACCTCCATTACCGATTTTGTAACGTGTGTCGCGAGCGGCTTCACAGATAGCTATTAAAAAACATAGTGATTACGGCTTTACAAAAAACTGTCAAAAACCAAGGGTGATTACGGCTTCACAACAAATCAAAAGTCAAAGGTGATGTCGGCCGCTGCGATAAGCTCCAGGGCCTGGCGCCGGCTCACCACCTCTATGTCGCCGGCCACCTCCTTCGGAGCGATACCCCGGCGGGTCATGGACTCCTCCTCCACCTTGGGCAGGCAGCCCTCGTCCAGCAGCATGTTGAGGTAGTAGAGGGTTTCCCCCCGGTCAACGTCCCTCAGAGCGAAATAGACCCCATCCCCCAGGTAGAGAACATCCACCTCGTGGTCGTCCCTGCCGATGGTCATGCCGATAGCCGCCCGCAGCCCCTCGCTATAGTGGATGGTGCCAAAAGGGGGCCTGAAGAATACGAAGAGCACCCGTTTCTGAGACATACCCGCCTTTCATAGAGCGATCAGCCTGTCCACCTCACCCACCAGGTCGGCCAGCTCGGGAAGGGCCCCCACCTCTACCCCCTCGATGAAGCCACTGTCCGTCTCCAGGCCCCGGGCGCTGCTGGCATCGGCGCAGGCGATCACCCGGACGCCCCGGGCGATGAGCCGGGCGAAACGGTCCTTGGGCATGGTGTCGAAGCCCTCCAGGGCCTGGCGCTTTAGAGGGTTGTATACCCCATCGAGGTAGAGGTAGATGAGGACCTCATGCCCCTTCTCTACGGCGGCCTCGGCAATGTTTATTGCCGTCTCCCAGTCCTGGTGCTGCCAGGGGCCGGTGGTTAATATCATTCCGATCTTGGACAGCGGAGGCTCCTTAAGTAAAAGTCACCGGGGGGCAAGGCCGGCCGGGGAATTGGGCCGGGCAGAACAGCTCGTAGTCCACGAGCTGGGTTAAACTGGGGTTATCCCCGCACACCGGGCAGTGGGGATTGCGCTTGAGGCTGGCCTCCCGGAAGCTCAGGGCCAGGGCGTCGTAGTAGAGCATACGCCCGGCCAGGGTATCGCCGACCCCCAGAATGAGCTTGATAACCTCCGTGGCCTGAATGACGCCGATCACCCCGGGCACCGCCCCCAGGACCCCCACCTCGTTGCAGGTGGGCACCATGCCGGGAGGGGGTGGGTCGGGAAACTGGCACCGGTAACAGCCCTGGCCGGGGAGGAACACGGTGACCCTGCCCATAAAGTGAAGTATGCCCCCCTGAACATTGGGCTTGCCCAGGAAAACGCAGGCGTCGTTGACCAGGTACTTGGTGGGGAAATTGTCGCTGCCATCCACCACCACATCATAGTCCGCCAGGATATCCAGGGCATTCTCCGAGGTCAGCCGCACGGGGTGCTGGACGACCTCGGTATCGGGGTTTATCTGCCCGAGGATGTCGGCGGCGGCGGCCACCTTGGACGTCCCCGTGTCGTGGGTGTGCATCATGATCTGGCGGTGCAGGTTGCTCAGCTCCACCACGTCGGAGTCAACCACCCCCAGCCTGCCCACCCCGGCGGCGGCCAGGTAGAGAGCGGCCGGCGAGCCCAGGGCCCCCGCTCCGATGAGCACGACCCTGGCGCCCAGCAGCTTCTTCTGCCCCTCTACCCCCAGGGGTTGGAGGATCAGCTGGCGGCTGTATCGTTTTACCTGTTCCCTGCTTAGCGAGACCATGGGCGATGCCATCCTCCCCTTATTTTACGGGGCCCGGGTCGTTACCGGCTCGGACCGGGCCTTCTTGCAAAATATTACCATCTCATTTATATTTACACAAGTTATTTAGGTAGACCGAGAGGTGGGACTCGCCATGTCCAGGCCGACACGCATTACTCAGGACATGATCGATGGATATGTGGCCTCGGGCTTCTGGGAGCGGGCCACCATGGTGGACCACTTCGAGAGGTGTGCCCGGGAACGCCCCGAGAAGGAAGCCGTGGTGGATGGGCGGACCAGGCTCACCTGGCTGGAGGTCAAAACACTCTCGGACCGCATCGCCCTGGGGTTCTTAAAGCTGGGTGTCCAGCGGGACGAGGTCATTGCGGCCCAGCTGCCCAACTGGGTGGAGAATTTTGTACTTTGGGTGGCCCTGAACAAGGCCGGTATCCTGGGCTCCTATCCGGCCACCACCTATCGCGAGACGGAGATGGAACAGGCCCTGCGGGGCCTGGGGGCGGTGGGGGCCGTGGTGCCCCTGGGATATGGAAGCTTCGATTACCTGGGGATGATCGAGGCCCTGCGCCCTCGCCTGCCCGACCTGAGATATGTCTTCGTGGTGGGGGACGGCGGCGGAGAGGGGACCATATCCTTAAATGACATGATGCGCACTCCCCTGGAGGAGGAGTTCCCCGAGGACTATCTGGAGGATACAAAGTTCAGCGCCTTTGAGGTCTCCTCGATCCAGCTTACCAGCGGCTCCACGGGGGCCCCCAAGATGTGTGAATGGGTGGAGGCCATGGTCAGGCTGTCGGGGGAGGGGGTGTTCGAGCCCATGGGCCTGGGGGAAGATGATGTCCTGGGTATGTTCGCCCCGCTCGCGGGTGGGCCCGGTTCCTCGGCCTGGGCCTGCGCCCCTCAGCTCGGGGCCAAGGTAGTAATGCTGGAGCGGTTCGATGCCGAGGAGGCCCTGGCGCTTATCGAGAAAGAGCAGGTAACCTACATCACCACGGTCCCGGCCCTGCTGGTGAGGATGGCGGGCTGTCCCGATATCGCGAAATACGACCTGCGCTCCCTGCGGGCCGTGAGGTGTGGGGCGGCGGCCCTGGCCCCGTCCGTCGCCCGGGAGATGGAGTCAAAGCTGGATTGTCGCATCGTGCCCGGCTCCGGCGCCATGGACTGCATGGCCTTTACCCAGGCCCGTTTCGAGGACCCCGCCTCAGTGAGGCACGGGACAGCGGGGCGGCCCTTTCTGGGTGACGAGATAAAGATGGTGGATGAGGCGGGACGGGAGGTCGCCGGGGGTGAGATCGGAGAGATGTGGGTCCGGGGGGCGTGTACCGGCTCGGGCTACTACCGGAACGTGGAGGCCACGGTTGCCGCCTGGGGCGAGTTGGGCGCGTCCGGGTGGTACCGAACGGGAGACTATGCAAGGTTCGATGGGCAGGGCAATGTCATCTTCTCCGGGCGCAAAAAGGACATGATAATCCGGGGTGGGCAGAACATCTATCCCCAGGAGGTCGAGGCCGCGTTGCTTGGCCACCCCAAGGTGCGGGAAGTGGCCATTGTGGGCATGCCCGACCGGGTCATGGGAGAGAAGGCCTGCGCCTTTGTCATAACCGGTCCCGGACAGGAGTTTTCTTTCGAAGAGATGGGCGATTTTCTAAAGGGGAAGCGCATGGCGAGCTTCAAGATACCGGAGAGGCTGGAGATCAGGGAGCGATTTCCCGTACTGGTGGACGGGCAGAAGGTGGACAAGAAGCTACTGGCCCGGGAAATAGCGCAGAAAATTGAAGCCGGGGGCGGGCTTTAGGCCCCGCAGGGCCGGGACCAGGCAGGAGACAGACAAAATGGAATATGTGATTGGCGTAGATACCGGGGGGACCTTCACCGACGTGACCATCATGGCTGACAATCGTGTCAGCTTCTACAAGGCCCCGTCCACTCCGGGAAGGCTGGAGGGGGTTTTCCAGGCCCTGCGGACGGGCGCCGACGGCCTGGGCCTGGACCTTCGGGCGCTGCTGGAGAGCACCAGCCGCTTTATTTACTCATCGACCCACGCCACCAACCTGGTGGTGGAGAGGGCCAACGAAGGCAAGGTGGGGGCCATAGCCTCCCTGGGGTTCAAGGATACCCTGATAATCCGCCGCTCCATGAAGAAGAGCACCTGGGATAGCCAGGAGCCCTACCCCGCCCCCCTCATTCGCCGCCGCTTTACCAGGGAGGTTACGGAGCGGATGGACTATAAAGGGGAGATAGTGACCCCCCTGGACCTGGAGGAGGGCGCCCGGGTGGTGGAGGAACTGGTCCACCTGGGGATGGAGGCCCTGGCCATCTGCTTTATCCATTCCTACGCCAACCCCAGCCATGAAAGGCAGATGGAAGCCCTGATAAAGGAGAGGTTCCCGGGCCTTCTCGTCTATTGCTCCTCGGAAATTGCCCCCGAGGTAAGGGAATACGAAAGGATGAGCACCACCGCCTTTGCCGCCTACGTGGGGCCGGGGGTGGACCGGCATCTGGGAGATCTGGAGGCGGGGATGAGGGATGCCGGCCTGGGGGTGGAGCCCTTGATCATGCAGTCCTCCGGGGGGGTCATGGGCACCCAGGAGGCCCGGCGCCAGCCGGTGACCATGCTCTTCTCGGGCCCAGCCGGGGGCGTCATCGGCGCCCAGTTCATGGCCGGGTTGACCGGGGTGTCCAACGTTATCACCGCCGACATGGGGGGGACCAGCTTCGACGTGGGCATGGTCCGGGAGGGGGAGATCGTTACCGCCACCATGGCCGAGCTGGATAGGTGGGCGCTCATGGGGCGGCGGGTGGACATCCACACCGTCGGTGCCGGTGGTGGCAGCATCGCCTCCATAGACGCCCAGGGCATCATCAAGGTGGGGCCCGCCTCGGCCGGGGCTGAGCCCGGGCCGGCCTGCTATGGCGCCGGAGGGGAGGAGCCCACGGTAACCGATGCCGATGTCGTTCTGGGCTATATCGATCCGACCCGCTTCCTGGGGGGCAAAATGCGCCTGGATAAGGACCTGGCTTACCGGACGATAAAGGAGAAGATCGCCGACCCCATCGGCATGGACCCCGTCGAGGCGGCCTCGGGCATCTACCTCATCATCAACGCGAAAATGGTGGACGCCATGAGGGTGCTTTCGGTGGCGCGGGGCCACGACCCCAGGGATTTCGACCTCATGGTCTTCGGGGGGGCCGGTCCCGTCCACGCCACCAGCCTGCACAGGCAGCTGGCCACCAGGAGATTGCTCATACCCAGCCTGGCGCCGGTCTTCTCCTCCATGGGGGTGCTGGCCACCCACCTGAAGCACTCCTATTCCCGCACCTTTCGCGCCATGCTGGGGGACCTGGACCTGGAGCGGGGAAACCAGATATTCGATGAGATGGAGGGCCGGGCCCGGTCCATCCTGGAGAGGGAGGGCGTGGAGCCCCAGCGTATGCAGCTCCTGCGGTCCCTGGATATGAGCTACGCGGGCCAGATACATGAGCTGGAGGTCCCCATATCGGGCTCAAGGCTCACGGGCGAGGTGGTGGAAGAGGCCCGGGCGGCCTTCTCCCAGAGGTATCTCGATGTTTTCGGCTACCAGGAGGACGCGGGC
>JAZFUS010000040.1:0-7687 GCA_036447315.1 Dehalococcoidia bacterium | reverse complement strand
GAGTCAACGGCCCGCGCCAGGGACAGGGTGTTGACCGCCGTCGGGGAGCTGTGCACCGGGTGCCTCATGTGCCAGCTGGTGTGCTCCCTGACCAAGACGGGCAGGGTAAACCCCTATACGGCCAGAATAGGAATGGCCCACAGCGAGGAGGACCTCTCCTACTCCCCCGTTATCTGCCGCCACTGCAAGAACCCCCCGTGTGAGCTGGCCTGCCCCGTTCCCGGGGCCATGACCCGGGACGAACGAGGGGTGGTGGCCGTCAACGAGGAGAGCTGTATCGGCTGCCTGGCCTGTGTCGAGGCCTGCCCCTTTGGAGCCATTCGGGTGGGCCCCGAGCGGGAGATACTCAAGTGCGACCTGTGTGGAGGCGATCCCGTCTGTGTGCGCTACTGCCCCTCCCGGGTAATCTATAGCCCGTCAGAACCCCCACCCTGGCCCCAGCGGTCCTGCCTCCAGTTTGTGGAGCCCCACCGGCTGGCCTTTGTCCAGGGGCAGAAAAATACGCCTGGAAGGAAGTAGGTGCCCCATGTCCGGTCGAGGAGATGTTCTAAGGGTTGACCTCACCAGCGGAAGTGTGTCCCGGGAGCCCCTGGACCCCGGTCTGTGCCGGAGGTTCCTGGGGGGGCAGGGCATCAACGACTGGCTGTTCTGGGAGCACTTTCTGAAGGTGGACCCCCGGACCGACCCCCTGGGCCCGGATAACGTCCTCATCGCCGGCATAGGCCCTCTGGGGGCTACGGGCTACGGCGGCGGCACCAAGATGAAGTGGACCTTCAAGTCCCCGGCTTACCATACCTTTGGGGATAGCGTGTGTGGCGGGAATTTTGGGGCCCAGCTTCGTTGGGCCGGGTACGACCACGTGGTGATAACCGGGCGGGCCGACAGGCCGGTCTATCTATGGATCGACGATGACACTGTGGAGATACGCGATGCCTCCCATGTCTGGGGCAGGGACGTGGATGAGGCCGATGACATTATAAAAGCCGAGCTGGGGGACCGGGGGGTGGACACCGCCCTGGTGGGCAGGGCGGGGGAGAACCTGACGGCCTTTGCCTCCATCATAGGCAGCCGGCACCGGGCGGCGGGGCGGACGGGGGGCGGGTGTGTCATGGGCTCCAAGAACCTCAAAGGGGTGGCGGTGCGGGGGACCCGGGGTCTGGGCATCCACGACCCTTCGGGTTTTTTTCAGGCCATGGATGCCCTGATCGCCGCCCACGATGGCGTGCCCCGGGAGCAGGATACCGTCAAGCTCTATGGCACCCTGAGGCTCACCTCCTATTACCAGCGGCTGGGGGCCAACGCCTGGAAAAACAACCAGCATTCTCTGCTCCCCGAGGAGGCCTTCGAGCGGCTGAGCCATCACTGGTACAAGAACAACCTGGACCGGGGAGGCCTGAGCTGTTCCGCCGGGTGCCGGTGGAGCTGCGGTGGAGTCTACGGGATAAAGGGTGGGGAGAGCCCGGCTGCCGGGAGATACGGCGGCACCCGGGGCTACAAACCCGAGTATGTGACGGTGGCCAGCCTGGGGATCATGACCGATATCGCCGATATGCCCGCCGTAAGCCACCTGGCCGATATGTGCCGTCGCTTTGGCATGGATGTCACCGAGATTGGGGCCTGCTGCGGCCTCCTCATGGAGCTGTGGCAGAGGGAAATAATCTCGGAGCGCGACACCGCCGAGTGGTTCGGGGAGCCCGTTGCCCTGGAGTGGGGGAACTACCAGGCGGTGGAGAAAATTATAGAGGCCGTCGCACTGAGGAATACCCCGCTGGGCGAGCTTCTGTCCGGCGGCGTCTACCGGGCTGCCCAGCGGTTGGAGGAGATGAAAGAGACCCCTGTCCTGAAGTATGCCCTCTATGGCAAAGGGGGTGCCCCCTTCGTGGAGGAGGTCAGGCAATTCCCCAGTTGGGCCACCAATATGGCCGTGGCCTCCCGGGGGGCCGACCACTTGAAGGCCCACGGCACCCTGGACAAATGGGGACGTCCGGATATCGCTATGATGTATTTCGGGAACCCGGAGGCCGCGGCGCCCCTGGATATCACCCTGAAGGGGGCCGGGCTGGCCATGGCTGAAAACTTTCACAGCTCCATCAATAATTGCCTGGGGCTTTGCATCTTCGTGGTGGATGTGGACCCCATAGCCTTCCCCACGGAGCTATTCGCCCAGGCCCTCCTGGCGGCGACCGGGGAGGTCTGGGACCCCGGGGAGATAAGGGCTGTGGGGGAGCGCATCGCCAATGTGGAAAAGGCCTTCAACAGCCGGCTGGGCCTGAGGAGGACCGATGACCGGCTGTGCCATCGCTGGATGGAGGAGACCGTGACCGAGGGCTATGGCAAGGGCTGGAGGGCGGCGGACTATCTGGATAAGACCCTGGATGAGTATTACGAGTACCACGGGTGGGATAAGAAAACGTCCCTGCCCAAGAGGGAAAAGCTGGAGGAACTGGGCCTCGGGGATGTTGCCGGGGTGTTGGAGGGGGAGGGCGCCCTGGCTCCGGGCTAAGCCGTGACCGGGCCGGACTCGGCTTCCAGCTTGCGGGCGATGTCATCCCGCAGGGTTTTCTTGTCCACCTTCTGCTCCGCGGCCATGGGCAGCTCGGTCACCAGCTCCAGCCTCTCCGGGAACTTGTAGGAGGCGATCTGCTTCTCCTTGAGGAATGAGATCATCTCCTCGAAGGCCAGGGCCTCCCCGGGCCGGGGCACCACGTAGGCGCAGGCCCGCTCCCCCAAAACAGGGTCCGGCATGGCCACCACGGCCACCTCCTGCACCTTGGGGTGGGCGCTGAGCAGGTTCTCCATCTCCACCGGGTAGATGTTGTGTCCCCCGCGGATGATGACATCCTTGCTCCTTCCCACCAGCATCACGTTGCCCCCCTCATCGTAGCGGGCCAGGTCGCCCATGTTGAACCAGCCATCCGTCCACCCCTCCCGGGTGGCCTGAGGGTTATTGAAGTAGCCGCTGCTCAGTATCGGCCCCCTCACCCAGATGGTGCCCACCTCGCCCGGGGGAGCGTCATGGCCCTGCTCGTCCCGCAGGCTGAACTCCGCACCGCGCAGGGGCTTGCCGATGGTACTTAAGCGCACCTCCTGGGTGTCACCGGGGCTGGTGACGCACAGCCCCCCCACGTCCATCCCCCCGTAGAGGTTGACGATGACGGCCCCCAGCCGCTCCTCGCCCTTGAGCGCCACCTCTTTCATGAGGGGAGCGGTGGCGGCGGTTACCAGGCGGAGGGAGCTCAAGTCGTACTTGTCCAGGTTGGGATGGTCTACCATCATACTGATCTGGGCGGGCACCGTGCAGGCGATGGTAACCCGCTCCCTCTCGATAAGCTTCAGGGCTTCCTCGGCATCGAACTGTTCCATCAGGACCAGCCGGGCCCCCGCCATGGCCGCCCCCAGGAAGGAGATGGTCTTGGCGGCACCCCCGACGGCGGGGGCGATGACCCCTATCACGTCATCAGGGCTCCAGCCCATCCTCGCATACTGGCTGCGGCCCGTGGCCACGCGAGGGAAGGTGGCATCCTCCACTATTTTGGGAAGCCCGGTGCTCCCGCTGGTGTGGGACAGGCCTCCCACCTCATCCGGAGGTATCTGCGTCGCCTCCAGGTAGTCCGGCGGGTATTTACTCTCCAGGGGCTGCTCCAGCATGTCGCGCAGGGACACCGCCCCCGGTGGTGCCTCGTCGTCCACCACTAGGATATGCCGGAGTGCCGGAAGCTCGGGCTTTAGCTCCTGGATCATCTGGAAGTAGTCGCGCCCCTCGTGTCGCCAGGGTATGATGACCCCCGCCGCCCCGGTCAGTCCCAGCGCGTGGGATATCTCCTTGTGGCGCAGGTTGCGGATGACCGTCAAGGCCATGACGCCCGCTTTCTCACAGGCGACCCGGGCCAGTAACAGCTCGACACAGTTGGGCAGCTGTATCGCGATAACCTGGTCCCTCTTTAGACCCATCTCCAGAAGACCCAGGGCCAGGCGGTCGATGCCCGTCTTGGCCTGGGCCCAGGTAAGGCGGACCCTGCTATCACAAAGGGCCTCCCTGTCCGGGTACCTCCGGGCGCACTCATCCCACAGTTGGGGGACGGTGGTGTACTCCCAGTAGCCCCGGGTCAGGTATTCCCGGGCTAAATCGGCGGTGAAACGGCTGGGTTTGACCATTGCCCTATAGTAAGTTTCTCCCAGGCGGCTGTCAAGGGCGGACCGGGAGGACCGGCGCCGAGAGCAAAAATTGACAAAACCGGACTGAGTCTGTACATTGGCGGAGTAGGTCTGGGTATATGTTGTTTTATAAGTTCCTGCCGCTGTTCGCCTTCTTTTTCCAAAGCTTCCTCTTCTACACCGTCTTTGGGGTCAGGAGAAAGCGGGCGGTGCACTACGCGCTGGCGGTCTTCGTGGGCTCCATGGCCCTGTGGGGGCTCCTCATCTTCTGGATGCGGGGGAGCCCCACCCTGGGGGATGCCCTCTCCTGGGAGAGATTGGTGCTGCCCCTCTTTGCCGTTATCTCATACTCCTTCTTCTTCTTCACGGTCCTATTCACCAGCCGTTCCCTGTCCCGCAGGGTCTGGGCCGGCGCCATGGCAGTGGGCCTGTTCTTCATGGTTTTGGCTCCTACCCCCTGGGTCCTTCAGGGGATGCAACTAAGGCCATATGGGTATGCCCCCACTATCGGCCCTCTCTGGTTTTTCTGGATAGCGGGTGTTTATGCCCCGGCCCTGGTAAGTTTCTTTTACCTCTTCCGCTTTTCCCGGTCCACCGCCTCGGCGGATATGCGAAACAGGGCCCTCTATATCCTGGTGGGTGTGGGTTTCAGCTTCCTGGGTGCCACCTCGGATTATCTGGCGGCCCTGGGTCTGCTGCCTCACCCCGGGGGCATATACGGTAATCTACTGTTTGCGGCCCTGGTCACCGTGGCCGTGGTGCGCCATCATCTCGTGGATGCCCGGATATACGTGCGTCGGGGTGTGGCCTATACGTTGTTGAGCCTGACCGTCATCCTTCCCTACGTGGCTTTGACACTGATTTTAAACCGGCAGTTTCAGATACGGCTTCCCCTGGCCGTCAACATCATCTTTGTCCTGGGCCTTGCCGCCAGCTTCCGGCTTCTGGGGGGATATTTCCAGGCCGTGGCGGACCGATGGTTCTACCGCTCCAGGTATGATGCCCTGCAGGCCCTGCACCGCTTCAGCCAGACCGCCAGCCACACCCTGGAACTGGAGGAGCTGAGCGAGTCCCTGATAGCCGCGGTGAAACACGCCATGGCCATCGATACCGTCCACCTGCTGCTCTATTCCCCGGAGAGGGAGACGCTCAGCCTCAGGCGGAGCTCGGTATTGGATGCCGCGTCCTTTCCTCCCTTTCCCGCGGGGGACCTGCTGGCGAAGAGGTTGAAGGAATGGGATGGGATATTCTACCAGGAGGACATGGAGGTGGACCCGGTGCTCCGGGGGCTCTCCGCAGCTTCATGGGAGGCCATTAAGAAGCTTGAGGGCCAGCTGTTCGTCCCCTTGAAGAGTGGGGGTAAACTGGTGGGTGTGCTGGTTTTGGGCCCTCGGTCCTCCGGAGCGCCCTATACCCAGGAGGAGGTAGGCATTCTGGCCACGGTGACCAATCAGGCTGCCGTCGCCTTTGAGAACGCCAAGGCGCTGGACAGCCTGGAGAAGGAGCAGCGCCGGGTGCTGTTGCTTCTGTCGCGCACCGTGCTGGCCCAGGAGGATGAGCGCAAGAGAATATCTATGGAGCTCCATGACAGTGTGGCCCAGTGGCTGGTGGGCGCCTCGTACAGGATTCAAAACGTCCAGAAGCTTCTGGGAGAATACGCGGATTCCGAGACCGTCCGTGAGCTTTCCGATATCGAAAGTACGGTTGACCAGAGCCTGAAAGAGCTGCGCCGGGTGATGGCCGGCCTTCACCCTCCGGCCCTGGATGAACTGGGGTTGCCCCATGCCGTGCGCCAGGCCGCGGAGAGGCTTCAGAGCGATGGTATCTCCTGTCGCGTGGAGACAAAAGGGGAGCCCGTGCGGCTGCCGATGGGCATAGAGATCGCCGCCTACCGGTTGGTCCAAGAGGCCCTCATCAATGTTCAAAAACACGCTGAGGCCACCAGGGTGGTCCTCCGCCTGAGCTTCCGCGCCGATGACGTCTCTGTCGAGATTCGCGATAATGGAAAGGGGTTCGATTATTCCGCTATCGTGAGCAGCCCGGTATCGGATGGGCACCTGGGCCTGTTCGGTATGAGAGAGAGGGCGGGCATGCTGGGAGGCATCCTGAAAATTGAGTCCAAACCCGGGGCCGGGACCCTGGTAAAACTATCATTCCCCATTCCCCGGACATCGCTCACCGAGGTATCGGAGGATCTGGAGGCTGAAAAACATGAGCCAGCGCATTCGTATACTCCTGGTCGATGACCATGAGGTAGTGCGCCAGGGGCTGCGGCGCATGCTGGACATGGAGGAGGACCTGGAGGTGGTGGGCGAGGCCGCCGATGTTGTCGAGGCCCTGGCCCAGGTCCAGGCCCTCTCTCCGGATGTGGTCCTCCTGGATGTTAAGATGCCGGATGTTGACGGCATTGAGGCTATCCAAATGTTGAAGGAGAGGCAGCCGGAGTTACGAATTCTCATGCTTACCCTGTATGAGGAGCACCTGGCCCAGGCTATTGAGGCCGGAGCCGACGGCTATCTCCTGAAGGATTCCAAGCGGGAAGAGCTGGTTGGAGCCGTGCGGGCGGTCAACCAGGGACAGTCCCCCATGTCCCCGGGTCTCGGTCCCAAGCTGTTTACGGAGTTTGCCTCCCTGGCCAAGGAAAGCGCGGAGGGGCGAGCACCCTTCCTTACGGAACGGCAGATGTCCGTCCTTGTTTCCATCGCCGCCGGCGCCACGACCAAAGAGATCGCGGGTAAACTTTTCTTAAGCGATGCCTCTGTCAAAAGGGAGATAAGCGCCATTTTCGCCCGGTTGGGCGCTCGCAACCGCTCGGAGGCCATATCCGAGGCCTACAAACGTAACCTGATCTAAAATTCCCCGCCGGTCATGCGCCCGTGTGAGCCAATTGGCATCCTCAGTCTGAACCTTTTTGCCTCCCTGTTTCGATACCCTTTACCCTTTCTATGCCCCTAAGGTGGTAGTACCATGTGGCTGTGTCGGGAATGTCGGGCCCGACTTATTGATATTGTGTTTATACGGCTGCTCTAAATTGAAAGAAGATTGTGACACGCATTGGCCATAATTGAAGGTGTGTAAATAGGTTTAAAAATACTGGAAGGAACAGATAAAGAAATAATTGATGATAGGGATGGCTTGAACCCGCCGTAGTGACATAATATCAAGGGAAGAAAATTATTCGATCGCGGAAAGGCGGATTCATACGGGAAGAGGGGAAAGCATCGGTATGGGACAAGTTAGTGAAATAGAGGGAAAGAAGAGCAGCCTGCTTCTGGAGGCCGACGCGCTGGTCCAGGAGTACCTGAATCAGGCAGCCGAGGACGGACCGGAAGCGGTAGCGGAAGAAGTGGCGTCCCCGGCGGTTTCCGCTCTGGAATCCCCCGATGAAACCTCGGGTTTCGATTTGCCGAAACACAGGGTTCAGGATGCTGTCCTGCGGCTCATTCCGGAAGCCATGGCCCGGAAGTACCTGGTGGTCCCTTTGGAGATCGTGGGGGATGCCCTGGCGGTAGCCATGGCGGACCCGGAAAAC
>JAZFUS010000039.1:0-5875 GCA_036447315.1 Dehalococcoidia bacterium | reverse complement strand
TCGTTCGGGAGAGCCCGGACGTGTTGCGCCAGGCGCTGGAAAAACGGGGGGACGATAATTCCCTGGATAAGCTGCTGGGCCTCGATGAGTCGAGGCGAAAACTCCTTCAGGAGTCGGAGGCCCTGCGCGCGGCCCTGAACCAGTTAAGCAAGCTCGTGGGGTTGATCAAGACGGGCCATACAGATGAGGACTTGGCCCGGGGCAAGGAAGCCGTACGGGAGATTGTGAAAGACTCGAATAGGGCGCTGTATGAACGCCTTGGGGCCGGTGTAGTCCTTGCGATAGCAGAGTTAACGGAAGCGCTGGTGGAGGAGAGCGCGGAGACAAATAAGAAGATCAAGGCCCTGGACGAGGGGCTGAAATCCACCGAAGGCGAGCTGAACGACCTCCTCCTCCGCATTCCCAATATCCCTCACCATAGCGTCCCGGTGGGCCGGGACGAGAGCGACAACCAGGTGCTGAGGACCTGGGGGGAGCCGGAGGAGTTCTCCTTCACCCCCAGGCCCCACTGGGAGCTGGGTGAGAGTCTGGGGATCATAGATTTCGAGCGCGGAGTCAAGCTCTCCGGGACCCGCTTCTATGTGCTCCGGGGGCAGGGCTCCCATCTCCAGCGGGCCCTGATAAACTTCATGCTGGACCTCCATACGGGGGAGCACGGCTATACCGAGGTCTATACCCCCTTTATTGTCCGCGGCGAGTGCCTGGTGGGCTCGGGCAACCTGCCCAAGTTCGCCGATAACCTGTACCACGATGCCGAGGAGGACCTCTGGCTGGTGCCCACCGCCGAGGTGCCGGTGACCAATCTCCACCGGGATGAGATCCTGGGGCCGGGCACCCTCCCTTTGAATTATGTGGCCTATACCGCCTGCTTCCGCCGGGAGAAGATGGCGGCGGGGAAGGATACGCGGGGCATCAAGAGGGGCCACCAGTTCGATAAGGTGGAGCTCTACAAATTCACCGGGCCGGACACGGCCTTAGGCGAGCTGGAGACGATGCTCTCCGATGCCGAGGATGTCTGCCGGCGCCTGGGCCTCCCCTACCGGGTATTGGCCCTGTGTACGGGCGATATGGGCTTTGCCGCCGCCAAGTCCTTTGATATCGAGGTGTGGGCCCCGGGCTCCGACGAGTGGCTGGAGGTCAGCTCCTGTTCCTACTGCGGCGATTTTCAGGCGCGGCGGGCCCGCATCCGGTATCGCCCGGAGCCCGGCGCCAAGCCCCAGCTGGTGCACACCCTTAACGGCTCCGGCCTGGCCCTGCCCCGGGTGCTGATCTCGGTGCTGGAGAACTACCAGCGGGCCGATGGCACCATAGCCGTGCCCGAGGCACTGCTGCCCTATATGGGCGGTATCGAGGTCATTGAATAGGACATTGCGATGCGGCTGCTAGCCATAGATATCGGAGCGGGCACCCAGGACATCCTCCTCTTTGATACATCCACTTCTATAGAGAACTGCGTTCAGCTCATCATGCCCTCGCCCACCCGCATCGTGGCTGCCCAGATCCAGGGGGCCACCGAAAGGGGGGAGCCCCTGCTTCTCACCGGGGTGACCATGGGGGGAGGGGCCAGCAGCAGCGCTGTGCGCCAACACCTTGACGCGGGACTGCCGGTCTATGCTACCCCGGAGGCCGCCGCCACCATGGACGATGATCTGGACCTGGTGGCCGGGTGGGGGGTCAGGCTGGTCTCCCCGGTGGAGGCCGAGCGGGTGGACGGGGCCTGCCGGGTGGAGATGAAGGACCTGGATATGGCGGCCATCTCCCGGGCCCTGGGCGCTTTCGGTATGGAGGCCAGCTTCGACGGGGTGGCCGTGGCCGCCCTGGACCACGGGGCCGCCCCCAAGGACATGAGCGACCGCCTCTTTCGTTTCCAGTACCTGCGCCGGGTGGTGGAGAAACAGAGCGAGCTTATCGCTTTTGCCTATATGGCCGGGGGGATCCCCTCCCACCTAACCCGGCTTCAGGCCATAGCCGGGAGCCTGGACGGGGAGCTTCCCCTCCTCCTGGTGGATACCGGGGTGGCGGCGGCCCTGGGGGCCCTGGAGGATGAGGTGGTAGCCGCACACCCCAGCCGCCTCCTGGTCAACCTGGGTAACTCCCACACCCTGGCCTTCCATCTGGATGGGGGCTCCATCCTCGGCCTGTTCGAGCACCACACCGGGGGTCTCGACGCACTGAAGCTGGGGGCTTTCCTCCAGCGGCTGGTCCGGGGCAGCCTCACCCAGGACGAGGTCTTCGGCGATGGCGGCCATGGGGCCGTGGTGCTGGGGCGGGCCTCCGGGGAGCCCTTTCTGGCGGTCACCGGCCCGCGGCGGGGGGTGGTGAAACATTCCGCCCTGGGGGCCCACTTTGCCGTCCCGCACGGCGATATGATGCTCTCCGGCTGCTTTGGCCTGGTCCGGGCCTTCGCCCTGAAGCAGGAGGCCTGGCGCGAGGAGATAGACCGCGCCCTGGAGGTCTGACCGGAGCCAGAGCCCTATCTGCCGGCCGGGGTGGCCTGCAGGGCCTCTTTGCCGGCCCGGACCAGCTTGATGACATCCACCATCTTCCGGGAAAGGTTCCGGGCAGAGGTCAAGCCGTACTCATCCTTGAGGACACCCAGCCTCTCAGCGGCGTCGAAGGTACCCATGCCCCCCTCGCTGGAGAGCCCCACGGCACCCCCCGGGGCCCCCAGTCCCAGGTGGGGGACCACCGGGATAACGCCGTAGATGAGCAGGTTCGGGATGATGCTGAGCAGGGCGGCCTCCATACCCAGATTTCGGTACCAGCCCACGGCCAAGGCCCCGCCCACTTTGTACTTCAGGCTCCCCTTGTAGTGGTTGCCGTGCCCGAAAATCCGCCACCTGTCCAGGAAACAGGCCATGTAGCCCGAGAGCCGGGTGCTGTAGACCGGGGTGGCCAGCATCAGGCCGTCGGCCTCCACTATCTTGGGGAAGATATCCTGCATGTCGTCCCGCTGTTTGCAGAAATTGCCCTCGGACTGCTTGGAGACGCACCAGTTGCAGTGGTTGCAATCCCTGATGTCCTTGCCCGCCAGCGAGATGAGCTCCGTGCTCACCCCCTCCCACTCCTCCGCCGCCTTCAGGGCCTCGGCCAGGAAAACAACGGTATTCCCCTCCTTGATGGGGCTGCCGCTGATGCCCAGAATTTTGATGTCCATGATTCGAACCTCCGAAAGATAGGAAATTGGCCGCTTTTCCCCTCCGCGGGGACCGCCGTCACGGCGACGGTAGAGCTGGGGTGAACCGCCCGGAAGCCCGGGGCACTATATTTTAGCCCGGAGACCGGGGAGAAGTCAACGGGCAGGGCCCTAGAACCGCAGAAGCCCCGAGGCCTCGGCGATCACGGCACCGATGTTATAGAGGCCGTGGAGGACCATGGCCGCGATGAAGAACTTCTTGTTTCCCGAAAGAAGGGGGACCTCCCCCCGCACCGAGGCCGCCAGCCTCTGGTTGATGCCGAAGCCCACGATGAAGCTGGCCAGGGCGTGTACGAACACGTTCACGGTGAAGCGATAGAGCACGAGGCCCGCGGTGTGGTCGGGAAAGTAGATGGTCAGGTAGATGAGGTTCTCGACGCAGGCGAAGGAGGCGCCGCCCAGGGCTGCCAGGTATGCCGTGTAGCGCCGGCTGCGCAGCAGGTGGGGCCACTTCCCCAGGAGCAGGTAGACGCCCGAGGGCTTCAGGGCTTCCTCTATTATGGGGGCCGCCACGAAGGCGACCAGGATGCCTGCCTGGGCCTCCTCGATGAGGGCGCCCAGGACACCCAGGACCCCACCGGCCAGCGCCACGGCCGGGGCAAAGTATCGCGGCCAGGCAGAATGCCTAGGGCTGTCCACTGAAGGGTGGGTACTCGTCCTGCATCAGGCTCATGTAGGCGGTGACCCGCATACTCCAGCGGTAGTACCCCACCACGAAGTCGAAGAGGCCCTTGGGGTACTGCCCGGTAAAGAGGATGATCCAGAAGGCGATGAAGGTGACCACGCCCACGGCGATAGCGTAGAAATAGAGGATTATGCCGTGGGGGATGCCGACATACAGCCACCCCAGGAGGACCTTTAGCAGCAGCTTCCCCCGGGAGAGGCTTTCGGGGTGGGCTATGTCCAGGATCAGAGGGGTCGACGCAGGTTGAGGTACTTGTTCCATGGGGGCCACCTCCTGTTATTGGATTGTTCTCCCCCTGGGAATCTGGGGGGGACCGGGATATCCCGGTCCCCTCTCCAAGGGGGACGGTCCAAACCCGGACCAGGGGGCATTCAGGCGCTGAGCCTGAAGGGGGGATAGCGGTCGGTGGTCAGCAGGAAAGCGTAGGCCGCCACCCTTAGAGTCCACCGGAATACCCCGACCACAAAATCGAACAGGGCAACGGGGTAGCGGCCGGTAAACATGATGGCGAACCAGGCAATTATTACGACCACCAACGCGGCGGTCCCCAGGATAGCGAGAACAACATAGTGGGGAATGGCCAGGAACCATTTTACCACGGGGAGCCAGCGGTTGAGGTCGTTCCTGGCATCGGGATAGGGGATCTCGATGTGGACGGCCTGCTCCTCGTCGGTGGAGGGGTATTCATCCCTCAGCAGCGTAAGGTAGGCATTGACTCGGGCGCCGAACTTGGTCAGGGCAACGTTCCAGTCGAACCACCACCGGGGATACTTTTGCCGGAACAGAATCATCAGTAACGTGGGTATGACGACAATCCCCACGGCCCCCCAGCCCCACTCGTCCCCAGAGGTTGAACTGCCTGAACTGGCGGACAGGAGGCCTATGACGATGAATATGGGAATCGCCGTGAAGGCCCTGAAAAAGGTGGTCAGCCTGTTTAGCCCTCTATCGGGGTAATCGATGGAAAGGTTAACCGGGTAGGCGGACGTGGTCTCAGCCATGGTTCCCTCCTTATTTTCCTTTCGGATTGGCTGATGCCCTGGGGCGGAGCGGCTGATGCCCTGGGGCGGACTGGCCGGTGCCCTGGGGAGGTCGGCGACACTCAAGACCCGTGTGGTCTTGGCACGCATGATACGCTCACCTGTATACTCTGTCAAGGGGTAACTCTTTGGTGGGCGCGGGAAAAAGCAGACCAATATTTACCCACCCGCCCGCCCAGGTATCTTTATCCTGGGAGCAAAGCTCCCAGGCCCTCGGGGCTACGGGCCAACCCCCCGGAACCCTTTGGGGCCCGGGGGCCGGCCCGGGGAAACGGGGCCGGGGCCCATCCCTGAGAGACGGGTCCGGGGGCGTTGACAGGGCCCCGGTGGGGGCACTATAATAATCGGCGACCGGTAATTCTACGGAGGGGTATTATGCCAAGCCAAGTAGGTAAAAGATATTCATGCTCCCAGTGTGGCTCTGAGTTCATAGTTACCCGTGGCGGCGAGGGTGAGCTCACGTGCTGCGACAAGCCCGTGGAACAAAAAAAATAGGACCCGCCAGGGTTAAGGAGGCGAATCCGGTGGCAAATCAGTTGGGTAAAAGATATAAATGCGCGGACTGCGGTGCCGAGACACTGTGCACCAAGGCCGGGACCGGTGTGATCTCCTGTCACGGCAAGGGGATGGAGGTCCAGGAGCCCAGGCCCATACCGTCCTCGGATTAACCGGGGTTAAGAGCGGCCCGGCACGGGGCCGCCAGGGAAACAGGGCAGCAAATAAGCCCTCCGGGAGAGATGTTTTTCCGGGGGGCTTCGCTGTGTCCGGCGGGAGCGGTGTTATTGTCGCTTTCGCGCACCCGGGGGGCGCTTATCGCACCAGGGGCGGGTTGTTGGCCTCCAGGGACCGGAGCAGGCAGATGATCTGGCAGCTCCTTTCCACGGCGGTGGTCAGCTGGTAGGCTTCCTCCAGGATCTGGCCCACGGCGAAGCTGCCGTGGCCGTAGACGAGGGC
>JAZFUS010000038.1:0-3767 GCA_036447315.1 Dehalococcoidia bacterium | reverse complement strand
TGATGGGAAACATCAGGCGGCCGCGAAACCGGTCCACGGTCCCTCCGGCGTCCCTTTCCACCAGCAGCCCTGCCGCCAGCAGCTCCCGCTCCGAGTAGCCGTCCTCCATCAGGTGCTTTTTCATCGCCT
The DNA here is from genome assembly GCA_036447315.1 of Dehalococcoidia bacterium. Lineage (GTDB taxonomy): Bacteria > Chloroflexota > Dehalococcoidia > JACVQG01 > JAZFUS01 > JAZFUS01. The sequence goes on along the minus strand of JAZFUS010000038.1, from coordinate 3,638 downwards.
GCCCGTCCCCCGGGCTGAAGCCGATCTTGAAGTCCTCCATGGTATTGGGGGCCAGGCCCCGTCCCTCTAGATACTCGCGGGCCCGGTCCGCGGCCGGAGAGTCCACCAGCACCCGATGGTAGTAGTGGGCGGCGGCTTCATTGGCCGCGTGCAGCCGGCCGTTCTCCTGGGACTGCTCCGTGGGATTAGGGGTGAGCACCACGCCGGCCTTCTGGGCCAGCTCTCTCAGGGCATCCCCAAACTCCATGTTCTCCTTTTTCATCACAAAGGAGAAGACATCGCCTCCGGTATTACAGCCCCCAAAGCAGTGCCAGCTCTGGCGCTCCGGGAAAACATAGAAGGAGGGCTCCTTCTCGGCATGGAAGGGGCATGAGGCCCTGAAGTTACGCCCCGATTTCTGCAGGGTGACATAGCCCCCGATCACATCTACAATATCCAGCCGGCCCTTTACATCGTCGATAACGCTCATTTAACGGAGCCAGCTCCTTCTTCCAGTTCCTGGGCCCGGCGCTGGGCGAACCGGTCGGTCATGCCGGCGACATAGTCCACCGCTCTTCGCTCCGGGGTATCCTCCCCCGGCTGGTTCTCCGGGGGAAGCTGCTCCCCATGCCGGGCAAAATAACCGTAGAGGATGCGCACTACCTCCCTGGCCTTCTCGGCCTCATCCTGGGCGGAGCGAACATTATAAACCCGTTCAAAGAGGAAGTTGCGGAGGCTGTCCGCCGCCTCCAGCACCCGGGGGCTTATCCCGATGACCGGGCTCCCCCCGTTGCCCGTCTCCCCGGTGGCCCCCCAGGAGAAGTCCACCATGTCACAGACCAGTGTGTTTATCCGTTCCCGGGGGGATGAGCCCAGGACGGTGGTGGCCTGGGTGGGGAGGTCGCCCTCGGATATGATGTCTGCCCGGATCGCGTCGGCGGTGTCGTGGTTGATATAGGCCACGATATCGGCGATCTTACATATTTGGCCCTCCAGGGTTTCGGAGCCGCCCCAACCCTGGCCCAGTATCTCGGCCTGGCTCTTGGAGTGATGGAGGATGCCCTCCCCCACCTCGTAGGTCAGGTTCAGCCCCCGGCCCTCGTTTTCCAGATGCTCCACCACCCGCAGGCTCTGCTCGTAGTGCCGGAAGCCCCCGGGGTAGAGCTCATTGAGCACATCCTCTCCCACGTGCCCGAAGGGGGTATGTCCCAGGTCATGGCCCAGGGAAATGGCCTCGGCGAGGTCCTCGTTTAGCTTCAGGGAACGGGCTATGGTGCGAGCGATCTGAGCTACCTCCAGGGTGTGGGTGAGTCGGGTTATATAATGGTCTCCCAGGGGGGCTATGAAGACCTGGGTCTTGTGTTTGAGGCGGCGGAAGGCCTTGGAATGAACGATGCGGTCCCGGTCGCGCTGGAAGGTGGTGCGCAGGGGGCAGGGTGCCTCGGGCCTCTGCCTGCCTCGAGAAAACCGGCTTTTGGCCGCATGGGGAGAGAGCCTCTCTTCCCCCTCCTCCACCCACTCACGAACTCCCATATGGATCATCCGGTTTTGTTGCTCACCCGATTCTTGACGTCGGCCGCCCGAGGCCGAAGGTGATGACCGCTTTCTCCTTTGCCGCAACACCGTTTTCCATGGTCCTGCCGGTAAAATCCGGGCACATCACCCTGCTCGTTTGCGTCCCCTCTCCTCCAGTACCGCTTGTGCCGCCACCAGCTTGGCCGCCGGCACGCGGAAGGGGCTGCAGCTCACGTAGTCCGCCCCGATACCGTGGAAGAATTTGACGGATTGGGGCTCGCCGCCATGCTCCCCGCATACCCCGACCTCAAGCTGGGGCCACCCCGTTCTTGCCCGGAATATGGTGGTGGCCATGAGACTCCCCACGCCCTTTTCGTCGACTACCTCAAAGGGGTTATGCTCGAGGATGCCCTTCTCCAGATAGGCGGCGAGAAACTTCTTCTCCGCGTCCTCCCGGCTGAAGGAAAAGACAGCCTGGGTGAGGTCATTGGTGCCAAAGGAGATGAAATCAACCACCTCGGCCAGCTTCTCGGCCTCCAGGCAGGCCCTGACCGTTTCCATCATGGTCCCAAACTTGATGGTCTTATCCTTTATCATCCTCTTGATGGGCAGCAGTTCCGCCGCCATGATGACCTGAGGTATCATGATGGAGACATCGGCATCCACCTCCGCCTTGGCGGACTCGATGGCCTCGACCTGCATCTGGTATATCTCGGGTGACGTGGTGCCCAGACGTACACCCCGGTGGCCCAGCATGGGGTTGACCTCTTTTAGGTCCGCAATCCTCTCCTTCATCTTGGGGGAATCGGCCATGGACTCGGGAGGTAAAAACTCATGGAGGGGCAGGTCCAGAAGCCTGATGATGATGGGCAGGCCGTCCAGCGCCTTGAACAGGGCCACAAAGTCCCGCCTCTGCAGCTCCCGCAGCTTGTCTATGGCCTTCGTTTTGTCCTCCGGGGTATCGGCCAGGATGAACTCCCTGATAACCGACAGCGGTTCCGGGGCGTTGAACTGGCGCTCGGTGCGGCACAGGCCCACCCCCTCGGCGCCAAAGCGTTTGATATTGACTATGCCCTCCGCCGTGTCCACATTGGCCTTCACCCCCAGCCGTTTGAAGCCGTCGGCCCAGCCCAGGAGCACTCCGAGCTCGGGGATTAACTCCGCCTCGATCACGGGTAGGACTCCCAGGTAAACTTTGCCGCTGGTACCGTCTATAGTGATCTCGTCGCCCTTGCTGACGACCTGGCCGCCCGCCTTGAACTTCTCGGCCGCCAGGTCGACCTCCATCTCCTCGGCACCGCAGACACATGGCTTGCCCATGCCCCTGGCGACCAGGGCGGCGTGAGAGGTCATCCCGCCCCGGGAGGTGACAACGCCCTCGGCCGCGGCTATCCCCTGAATGTCGTCGGGGCTGGTCTCGGGCCTGACCAGGATGACCGCGTTGCCCTTCTTGGCCAACTGGGCCGCCTCGGCTGGGTCGAAAATCACAATTCCGGTGGCCGCCCCCGGCGAGGCATTCAGCCCCCGGGTCAATGCCTTGGCCTTCTCCGGGGATTTCAACCGTTTGTGCAGCAGGGCTTTCATATCCTCCGGGGTAACCCGCAGGATGGCTTCCTCCCGGGAGAGGAGGCCCTCGCCTACCATATCCACGGCCAGTTTCACGGCCGCCGGCCCGCTTCGCTTCCCGGACCTGGTCTGCAATATATATAGCTTGCCTGCCTCCACGGTGAACTCGATATCCTGCATATCCCGGAAGTGCTTCTCGAAGTTGCGGGCCACCTCCTCCAGCTCGGCATAGACGCCCGGCATCTGCTCCTTTAAGGTGGCGATAGGGGTTGGTGTTTTCTCCCCGGATACCAGGTCCTCACCCTGGGCCTGCATGAGGTACTCGCCGAACAGGCCCGGTTCCCCCGTGCTGGGATTCCTGGTGAACACGACCCCGGTCCCCGAATTCTGGTCCAGGTTGCCAAAGACCATGGCCTGGACCACGGCGGCGGTGCCCAGGTCGGGCGGGATATTGTTGAGGGAGCGGTATTCCACGGCCTCGGGATTGTCCCAGGAGTTAAAAATCTGGCGGGCCGCCGTCAGCAGGGCGTCCTTGTCATCTATATTGAGCACGGTATCCATCATCCCCGGCATGGATA
>JAZFUS010000037.1:0-14209 GCA_036447315.1 Dehalococcoidia bacterium | reverse complement strand
AGCGGCTCCCCATGGCGATGCCCTCGGCCCCCAGGGCCAGGGCCGCCACCAGCCCCCGGCCGTCGCAGATGCCCCCCGCCGCCACCACCGGGATCTTCAGCCGCTCCGCCACCAGGGGCAACAGGACCATGGTGGACACGTGGCTGGAGTGACCCCCGGCCTCCGTCCCCTGGATGATAACGGCATCGGCCCCACCCTCCTCCGCCCGGATGGCGTGCCTCAACGACCCTACCGTGGGGATATTGACGATCCCATGGGGGCGGGTGTGCCGGATAATGCGCTGGGGGTTGCCCACGCCGAAGCTGGCCACCGGCACCTTCTCCTCGATGATGACATCCAGGAGCTCCTCCAGCAGGGTGTTATCGGGGATGACATTCACCGCGAAGGGCCTGTCGGTCAGGGCCTGGACCTTCCGTATATTGTCCCGGAGCTCCTGGGGCGACATGGCCCCGGCCCCCAGGATGCCCAGGGCACCGGCATTGGAGGCGCCGGCCACCAGCGAGGGAAAGCTGACGTGGACCATGCCCGCCTGGATGATGGGACTCTCTATATGCAAAAGCTCGGTTAGACGGGTTTTCATATTCCTCCTGATATGCTTTTCAACTCCGCCCCGGTGAATAAAGTTACATGGCAACTATTTTAACCCATTTTCCCCCAAAATCAAATCTCCCTCATTTCACCAGGGCCCAGAGGGACACCGCCGCCAGCAGGGCCAGGGCAGCCCCCAGGAAGAAGGGCGCCGAGGGGTCCACGGTTTGCCACAGCCAGCCGGCGATCAGGCTGGCGGGAAGGGCGGTGACGCCCACGGCTCCATGATACAGCCCATAGGCGGTCCCCCTCCTCTCCTCGGGCACCATGTCGGCCACATAGGCCCGGCTCACCCCTTCCACCGCCCCGTGATAGACGCCGTAGAGAGCGAACAGCCAGGCCACCTGCCCCGGGGCCTGGACCAGGGCAAAGCCCAGATAGATGAGGCCGTAGACCGCCCAGCCGAAGATGATGACCACCCTCCGGCCCCAGCGGTCCGAGATAAGCCCGGCGGGCAGGGAGACCAGGGCATTGACCAGGTTAAACATCACCAGCAGGAGCAGGATATTGAAGGTCGAGATGCCCAGGTTCTGGGCCCTGAGGATGAGAAAGGCATCGGAGGAGTTGCCCAGGGTGAAGACCACGGTGATGGCCAGGAACACCTTGAACCGGCCCCCAAAGGCCGTTGACGGTCCGGGCGGGGGCGAGGCGGTCCACTCAGGGGGTTCCTGGCGCTTCCGGGCTCCCCGGACCTCCCGGACAAACAGCAGGAGCAGGAGCACCGCCACCACCGCGGGCACCACCCCCACCGGGACCAGCTTCTGATAGGTATCCCGGGTCAGCTCCAGGGCACCCCTCTGCCCCTGATAGACGATGGCGGCCGCCACCGCCAGGCCCAACACCGCGCCCAGGCTGTCCAGGGCACGATGGAAACCGAAGCTTTTCCCCCGGTCGGCCTGGGAGGATGAATCGGCCACCAGGGCATCCCGGGGGGAGGTCCGGATCCCCTTCCCCAGGCGGTCGGTAAACCTCACCGCCAGCACCAGGGGCCAGGCTCCCGCCAGATAGAGGAAGGGCTTGGCCAGCGTGGACAGGCCATAGCCCAGGACGGCCAGGGGCTTTCTCCGCCCCAACCGATCGCTGAGCCAACCACTCACTACCTTGAGGATGGTGGCGGTGCTCTCAGCGACGCCCTCGATGAGCCCTATGATGGCGGGGCCCACCCCCAGGACATTGGCCAGAAAGAGGGGGAGGATGGTCATGGTCAGCTCGGAGCTGGCATCGGTGAAGAAGCTGACCAGGCCCAGGAAGAAAACATTGGGATGCAGGCCAAATATTTTCCGTCTCGGGGAGGTTTCTGACCTCAATGGGGGCCTTCCTCACACTCGGCCCCTACGGGCCCGTTAGCACTTGACTCTCTTGGGGTGCTATAATAGCTTACCTGGCGGCCCCTGTCCACATGCCGGCGAAAAGCCCGTTCCAACATAGAGAGACCCCCGGCCGTCCGCCGCGTCATCATGGCCCTGAACGCCCCGGGCACGGGGATGAACTCTTGCCCTCGACCCTGAAGTGAAGATGCGATGTATCAGGATACCATAGCGGCCATTTCCACACCCCTGGGGGAGGGCGGCATCGGCATCGTCCGCCTGAGCGGCCCCGAGGCCCTGGCCATCGCCCGGCGCCTGTTCACCGGGGAGCTATCCCACCGCCGCCTGAGCTACGGGCACATCGCCGACCCCGAGACCGGTGAACGGGTGGACGAGGTGCTGGCCACCTTTATGGCCGCCCCTCAGACCTATACCCGGGAAGACACGGTGGAGATAAACGGCCATGGCGGGCCCGCCCCCCTCCAGCGCACCCTGGGCCTGGCGCTGAGATACGGGGCCCGGCTGGCCAACCCCGGTGAGTTCACCCTCCGGGCCTTTCTCAACGGGCGCATAGACCTGGCCCAGGCGGAGGCGGTGGCCGACATGGTCAGCACCAGGACCGCCGCCGGCCTCCGCCTGGCGGTGGAGGGGCTGGGGGGAAGGCTCTCCCGGAGGGTCGGAGAGGTGCGGGGAGAGCTCGTGGGGGCGCTGGCCTATCTCAGCGCCCGCATCGATTTTCCCGAGGACGAGGTGGAGGGCCGGGACGTGCGCGGTCCCCTCATCAGAGCCCACCAGGCGCTCCGGGAGCTCGCTGGGACCGCCGATGCGGGCATAGCCTATAACCTGGGCGTCCGCACCGCCATCGTGGGCCGTCCCAACGTGGGCAAGTCCAGCCTGCTCAACCGCCTGTTGGACAGGGACCGGGCTATCGTCAGTCCGGTCCCGGGCACCACCCGGGACACCGTGGAGGAGGTGGCCAACATCCAGGGCATCCCCTTCGTTCTGGTGGATACCGCCGGCCTCACCAGGGGCCGGGACACGGTGGAATCCCTGGGGGTGGAGCGGAGCCACCGGGCCCTGGAGCAGGCCGGCCTGGTGCTCCTGGTCACCGACCTGAGCCAGCCGCTCACGGAGGAGGACCGGGACATCATGGCCCTCCTGGGCGACCGGGCGGCGGTGGTGGTGGCCAACAAGTGCGACCTGCCCGGAGGGGCCGATATGGGGGACCTGCCCTGGCCGGTCCTCCCCACCTCGGCCCTCACCGGCCAGGGGCTGGAGGAGCTGGAGGCGGCCATGGTGGGCCTGGCCCTGGGGGGGACGGTGGTGGCCTCCGATGCCCTCCTGGTAACCAGTCCCCGGCACCGGGGGGCCCTGGAGAGGGCCGTGGCCCACCTGGCTCAGGCCCTGGAGGGGCTGGACAGGGAGCTGGCCGACGATTTCATCACCATCGATCTCACGGCAGCCCTCGATGCCCTGGGAGAGATAACCGGCGAGACCGTAAGCGAGGAGCTCTTGGAGACCATTTTCAGCCGGTTCTGCATCGGGAAATAGCCGCCGGGCGCTTACCATGTCCAAGTCGCGAGAGTTGGGGACACGGGCCCTTCGGTCAGGGCCGTAGCTCTGCGCCGCCGTCATATGTTAAGATGCTCAAGAGTCATTTGATAGCGGAAGGGGGGCATGAACATAACACATGGATCTCGTTGAGGCGATCGACCAGAGGAAGAGCATCCGGGCTTTCAAGCCGGACCCCGTGCCCCGAAGCGTTTTGGGGCAGATAATGGACCTGGCTTTGCGCGCCCCCTCCTGGGCAAATACGCAGCCGTGGGAATTCGCCATAGTAACCGGGGAGAAGCTGGAGGCCATAAGGCAAGCCTATGTTCAAAAAGCACAGGAGGAACCCGACCCTGACCTCGGTTGGCCTCGAGAATACCCCGAAGCCTACGATATCCGTAGCCGCGCTCTAGGCAGAACGATATTCGAAATAGAGGGGATAGGCAGGGGAGACGCAGAAAAAAGGCAGCGGTGGCAGTTGCAGGGTTTGAGGCTTTTTGAAGCCCCTGCCGCCATCTACATCTATACTGATCGCTCGTATTACTTTCAGGGCGATACTCTGAATGCCTGGCCCATATTCGATTGCGGTCTGGTAGCCGGAAACATCATGCTCCTCGCCACCAAATACGGGCTGGGAACCACTCCACAGATGCAGGCCGTCAAGCACCCCGACATACTGAGGGGAGTACTGGGATTACCGGATTCCAAGCTCCTGGTCGTGGGGATGGCCATAGGCTACCCAAACTGGGACGACCCCATAAACCGATTTCGGACTGAGAGGGAACCCCTGGAGGGCGTAGCCAACTGGTACGGCTTTGAATAGGAGTCGATCGACACAGTAGGTGTAGCCCGGCACATCCAACATGGACTCATTTTGTTGGGCGGTTAAAAAGGTTCCTTATTACCCGGCGTCGAAATCCTTCAACCGGCTGATTTGGCCGCGTTCACATAGAGGCCGTTATCTTTAATGTATCGTTCCACCGCCTCGGGCACCAGGAAGCGGATGGGCAGCCCCTCCATCACCCGCCGGCGCACCTCCGTGGAGCTGATGCCGATGAGCGGCTCCTCCAGCAGACGGGTGCGTCCGGCGATCCCGGGGACCTCCCGGTCCAGGGCCTCCAGGTCCGGGCGCGGGGAGCCGGGGCGGGGGACCGCCACCAGGCGGCACATCTCCACCAGCCGCCGGGGCTGCCACCAGCGGGGCAGCTCCCGCAGGGCGTCCCAGCCCAGGATGAAATACAGGGACGCCTCCCCCCCCAGGTCGGACAGGGTATCCACCGTATAAGAGGGGCCGGCGCGGTCCAGGTCCACCAGGGAAAGGGTGAAGGTGGGCTCGCCCTCCAGGGCCAGGCGCAGCATCTCCAGCCGTTGTTCCGCCGGGGAGATGGGCCGGTCCCCTTTCAGCCAGGGTTGCCGGGCCGGGACAAAGATCACCCCGTCCAGCCCCATCGCCGAGGCGACCTCCTGGGCCACGATGAGGTGCCCGACGTGTACCGGGTCAAAGGTGCCCCCCAGGACACCCATGTTTCTTCTAGCCAGAGCTGACCTCCTTGGACCTTTTACCCCGCTGGGGACGGGGCCGGAAGACCACCAGGGGGCCCTCTTCGTCGTCCTCTCCCTGGAGGCTCTGCACCATCCGGGCCGCATGGGCCATGAGCTCCCCGACCCCCTCCCCGGTGGCCGCCGAGATGAGGAAGGGGTGGGGAGTCAGGGAGGCCAGCTCCGGGGGCAGGTGCCGGCAGCGGGCCCTCGCCTCGGGAATGTCCATCTTATTCACCGCCACGATCTGCGGTTTCCGGGTCAGGGCCGGCTGGTACAGGGCCAGCTCTTCGTTGACCTTCCTCATATCCTCCAGGAGGTCCTCACCGGTGCCGTCCAGGACGTGGATGAGGAGCCTGGTACGCTCGATATGGCGCAGAAACTCGTGTCCCAACCCCCGGCCCTTATGGGCCCCCTCGATGAGTCCCGGGATCTCGGCCAGGACGAACTGCTCAAAGCCCACCTCCACCACCCCGAGCAGGGGCTCCCGGGTAGTGAAGGGGTAAGCGGCAATCTGGGGCCGGGCCGCGGTGGCCGCTGCCAGGAGGGTCGACTTTCCCACACTGGGATAGCCGATGATACCCACATCGGCGATAAGCTTGAGCTCCAGCACCAGGGTGCGCTCCTCGCCCTCGACCCCCGTTCGGGCGATCACCGGGGCCTGGTTGGTGGGCGTAGCATAGCGGGCATTGCCCCACCCCCCCCTTCCCCCCCGGGCCACCTCCACCCTCTGCCCCTCCTCCCTCATGTCGGCCACCGGGAGGCGGCGGGAGTCCTCCACCCTATAAATCAGGGTGCCCGGAGGCACCGACAGATCGAGCTCCTCCCCCTTCCGGCCGTGCTTCTTTCTCCCACTGCCATGTACCCCGTCCCTCGCCCGGAACTGGCGCTTCTGCTTGAAGTTATCCAGGCTCCTCCGGCGGAGGTCCACGTTTATCCACACCGATCCACCGTTTCCACCGTCTCCACCATCGGGCCCCCCAAAGGGCACAAACTTTTCCCTACGGAAACTTACCACTCCATCCCCACCGTTTCCCGCTTTAACCACTATTTCCACGATATCAATCATTATTATCCTATTATAAGTTAAATAACCCCGTAATAGAATAAGGGACTTTATATAATCATATTTAATTATAATAGGGGAAAGGGTGAAGTTCAGTGCGCGCGGATGGGTAAAAGGTGGAAAGCGCTTCTGGAAAAGGGGTTAAAGGGGTTGGCGGCCCAGCCTGCGGGCGTGGGGTTCCGAGGGGTTGGCCAGTTGGTGGCGCAGGGCCGAAACATGTTCATGGAGGGCCGGGTCGGAGGATATGCCGCTTGCGACCTTGCGATGGGCGTAGGTGATGGTGGAGCGGTCCCTGCCTCCCAGGAGGCTCCGGACCTCCGACAGGGAACAATTGCCCTCCTCTTGAAGGAGGTACATGGCGATATGGCGCGCCATGGTTATCTCCCGGTTGCGCTGCCTGCCGGCCAGGGCCTGGGGGGTGAGGTTAAAGTAGGCGGTGACCGCCTCAAGGATCCGGGGGGGCGTGATGGATAGGGGGGCGGGGCGGGGCATATCCGAGTCATCCAGGGCTTCCAGGGCAAACTCCCGGGTTATAGGGGCCCGGTTCACCCGGGCCAAAGCCATCAGCTGATTGAGACTCCCCTCCAGCTCCCGAATGTTGCGCTCGATGCGCTTCGCCAGCAGCTCCAGGACATCCGGGCTGATATCCGCGCCCCTCCTCTCCGCCATGCCCTCCAGGATGGCCAGGCGGGTATCCAGCGTGGGCGGTTCGACATGGGCCGTGAGCCCCCACTGGAAGCGGGAGCGCATCTTCTCCCGCAGCTGGGCCATGGCCTGCGGGGGCTGGTTGCTGCTGACCACGATCTGGCAGCAGGCATTGTGCAGGTCGTTGAACGTGTGGAAAAAGCTTTCCTGGGTCTGCTCCTTGCCCAGAATGAAGTTGACGTCGTCCACGAGAAAGAGGTCCAGGTTGCGGTATTTGGAGCGGAAGTCACTGGTCTTCTTATCGTGGAGGGCGGCCACGAACTCGTTGGTGAACTGCTCGCCGCTGACATAGAGGAGCTGGAGGTTCCTGGCCAGGCCCAGGTGACCGATGGCATGGAGGAGATGGGTCTTGCCCAGGCCCACGCCCCCGTAGATAAAGAGGGGGTTGTTAACCCCTCCGGGGTTTTCCGCGGCCTCCAGGGCGGCGGCGTAGGCCATACGGTTGCAGTCCCCCACCACAAAGTTGTCGAAGGTATACCTGGGGTTAAGCCGCGAGCTCCTGGCCGGCTGGGGCGGGGAGGATGCAGGTGTGCTCCGGGTCTTGGTTTCCCCGGCCGGGACCTCATGGGTTTCGAGGTCCCCGGCGGACCGGAGAACAAACTCCACATCCAGGTCCTGGCCGGTGATGCCCATGAGGGTCTTGCGGACCAGGGAGCGCAGGCGCTTTTCCAGCCATTCCCGGGCGAAGGGACTGGCTACCCCGACGACAAAGAGGCCCGCGCTATAGCTCTGCCCCGTGGACGCCTTCAACCAGGTGTCATAGTTGGCCCGGTTGACCTGGGTTTGAAGCTCCCCCAGGGTGGTCTCCCATATATCTTTGGCTGAACCGAACTTCATGGTCTCCCGCTGCGCCTGGGGGGCTCCGTCGAGCCTCCCCCGGCAGTACTTACGCCCCTAGTGGGTGCTCCTCAGAATATCACCTGGAAACCAAGAGAGGTCAAAGGTTTTGTTACCCGCCTCCGGGCGGCAATGGCCCATTGATGCCCTTGGATGGTCGATTGAGCTCACTTTTTCTCACCCCATCACCCCGACCATATTCCGGCTTCGAATATGATAGCTTCACCTATCTTTTGTGGTAAAATCTTTTTAAGATGAGGGCTGTTTTTATGGGCACCCCCCAGTTTGCGCTGCCCAGCCTCGAGGGGCTCCTGAGGGACCATGAGGTGGTGGCGGTCTATACCCAGCCGGATAGGGGGGCGGGCAGGGGCCGCCCCCTGGCGGGCTCACCGGTGAAGAAACTGGCCCTGGACCGGGGGCTGCCGGTGCTCCAGCCCGCCAGTTTGAAGCCGGAGCGGGAGGCGGAGGGCCTGGAGGGGTTGCGCCCTGATGTGATCGTGGTGGCTGCCTATGGGCGGATACTGCCCCGGAGGGTCCTGGACATCCCCCCCCTGGGCTGCCTGAATGTTCATCCCTCCCTCCTCCCCCGCCACCGGGGCGCCTCGCCGGTGGCCTCGGCCATCCTGGCCGGAGATGAGGACAGCGGGGTGAGCATAATGCTCCTGGATGAGGGTATGGATACGGGCCCGATTCTGGCCCAGACACGCCAGGCCATAGGCCCCGGGGACACCACAGGGTCGCTGACAGCCAGGCTCTCGGAGCTGGGAGCGGGGCTACTTCTGGAGACCCTGGCCCGGTGGGCGGAGGGGAAGCTGGAGCCTCGCCCCCAGGGCGAGGAGGCGGTTTCGAACTCCCGGCCCCTGGCCAGGGAGGACGGGGAGATAGACTGGCGGCTCCCGGCCCGGGAGCTGGACCGCCGCCTGCGGGCCTTTCAGCCCTGGCCGGGGTGCTACAGCCGGTGGCGGGGCCGGCTGCTAAAAGTAATAGAGGCGGTGCCCCTGCCCGGGGAGGGGGCGGGGGAGCCGGGGCTGGTGAGGGCCCGGGGCCGGGGCGTGGGGGTGGACACCGGGGAGGGGGTCCTGGAGCTGGTGCGGGTGCAGGGGGAGGGGAGGGGGGCCATGTCCGGGGGGGAGTTCGCCCGGGGGCAGCCGGGCTTCGTGGGGGCCGTTTTACCCCATGGCCGGGCCTGACAGGGGGGGGGCTACCTCCCCTTGAAAACGGGCTCCCTCTTTTCCACCCAGGACCGGAATCCCTCCCAGCCGTCCTCGGTGGTGGTCTCGATGAGGGCGGCCTGCACCTGGGCCTCCAGGGCCGTGTTCACATCGGTCAGCAGCCCCGAATATATCTGTCTCTTGGCCTGCCCCATGGCCACCGATGGGCCCCGGGCCAGCTGCCGGGCCAGCTCCATGGTGGCGGCCATGAGCTCCCCATGGGGGACGACCCGGCTCACATAGCCCATGTTGAGGGCCTCCGCGGAGTCCATGACCCTGCCCGTCCAGATAAGCTCGCAGGCCCGGGCCACCCCCACGATGCGGGGAAGGTAATAGCAGCCCCCGCCCCGGGGGCTGACGCCCATGCGCACATAGAGCATGCCGAAGCGGGACCGCTCCGAGGCTATCCGGATATCGCACATGCTGGCCAGGTCCATGCCCACGCCCACCGCCGGCCCGTTGACGGCCCCGATGTAGGGCTTTTCCAGGCTGGCCGCCGCCCGGGCGATCCTGTGCAGCCGGTGGCGAAGGTTAAATATGGTCTCCTGGGGTGTGCCCTGCAACCGGTCCAGCTGCCGGGGGTTTCCCCCGGAGCAGAAGGCCCGTCCCGACCCGGTGATGACCACCACCCTGACCTCGGCGTCCATCCCCGCCGCCTCGATGGCCCCGGCCAGTTCTTCCTGCAGTTGGGTCGTGGCGTCATTCAGACTCCGGGGCCGGTTCAGGGTGATGGTGGCGATACCCTCTTCCTTGGCGTAGATTATATTTTTGAACTCCATCCGGCGGCTCCTTTCCCGAACTCCAGGGGCTGGCTCGATTATACTGTCCCCATGTTAATCAGTCCATCGGGGCCACAAGGGCCATAATGGCACTCCGGGGGGGCGCCCCCCCTGGGCGCCCCGGGATTGTTTGACCGGTCCGGGGCCTCTGCTATAATGCGGGCCATCCAGCCTGGAGCCCGGGGAGGGGGATGGCATGAAAAAAGAGATCGAGATCCGGTGTCGGTCCTGCCACCAGGTGCGTTTCGCGGTGCCCTCCCTGCAGAAGTTCGCCGATTGCCCCCAATGCGTCAAGTACTGCGAGACCAGGGCCATCGTGTACGCCGACCCCCGGGAGGCCTACGAGCGGCTGAGGGGCCGGAGCGCCCGGCCTGGCCCGGATGAAAGCCGAATCTGGGGCCGCCCCAGGAGACCCCGGTGATCACCCGGAAATAGGCCCTATTCGGCTTCCTTTTCCCTCAGGGCTTCCTTGAGGGCGTCGATCTCCCGGCTGACCCTTCTCTGCCTCTGAAAGATGCTGAGCACAAAACCCAGGATCACCGCCCAGATTATGGCGTAGGCCGCGAACAAAAAGGGGAACTTATCCATTCCTGTTACCTCCCGATCCTTTCTCGCAATTCCTCCACATCCTCCTGGGCCCTCCGGAGCCCCACCCTGGCCCAGGTGAGCAGGATGAAGAAGAGGAGGACGGCGGTGAAGCTGGTCACCAGGGTGAAGAGCATGGAGGGGGGCAGGCCGCCGGATTCCAGCACCGGCTCGGGATGGAGGGTCCTCCACCAGCGGATGGCCATGAACACGATGGGGACGTCGAGGAAACCCACGATGCCCACCACGGCGGCGAACCGGGCCCCCTGGGCCCGCTCACCGGCATAGTTTCGGATAAGCAGGTAGGCTATGTAGATGAAAAACATCACCAGGGTAGTGGTCAGGCGGGGGTCCCATTCCCACCATATACCCGTCTTGTCCTTCAGCCAGGCGGTCTTGGCCCAGATGGGGCCCGTGATCAGGACCAGGCTGGTGAACACGACCCCGATCTCGGCGGCGGAGACGGCCAGCCGGTCCCATTTCCAGTCGCGCTTCCAGAGATAGAGGATGCTGCCCAAGAATACCAGGAAGAAGGAGAGAAAGGCGGCGAAAGCCGAGGGCACGTGGAAATAGAAGATCCTCTGGGCGATGCCCCCGGCCTCCTCCTGGGCGGAGGGCACCCACATAAACACCAGGTACAGAGCAAAGACGATCAGGGCAAAGTCCACCGCCACCAGCGCGGTGCTCCAATGGAGATATTGGTGCTTCACGGCTCTCCTTTTCTCTCTACTGCTCCAGGACGAACTCGAAGCTCAGGGCGCTCACCACCAGGAAGATGATGTCGAAGGCTATTATCATCTGGAGCCAGGAGGCCATGCTCTGCCAGGAGGCCCCGGCCATCACCAGGGAGGTGCTTTCCACCGCGGCGATGAGCAGGGGGACCACGATGGGGAAGAAGAGGATGGGCAGCATTACCTCCCGGGCCCGGGTGTGCACCGCCATGGCGGCGAAGAGGGTGCCGACGGCCACAAAGCCAATGGTGGCCAGGAAGGCCACCAGGACCAGCCGGGGCATGAGCAGGGGCAGGTTGAGGAATATCGAGAATATGGGCATGCTGATCAGCTCCACCAGGAACATGAACATGAAGCTGCCCAGCACCTTGCCCAGGTAGATGGCCTCCCGGGACACCGGGCCCAGCATCAGCCCGTCTAAACAGCCGCGCTCCTTCTCCCGGGCAAAGGAGCGGTTCAGCCCCAGGACGCCGGCGAAGGTGAAGGCCACCCAGAGCACCCCGGGGGCCACCAGGCCGATGCTCTCGCCATCGGGCTGGAAGGCGAAGTTGAAGATGATGATAACCAGGAGGGCGAAGACCAGCACCGGGGTGACGAAATCCTTGGTATGCCACTCGGATATCAGGTCCTTCCACAGAATATTCAACACCTGGCGGAAAAACTCTCTCAACTTTTGGCCCCGGTAAGCTGTTGATACATCCGGGGGAAGAGGGCCGTATCCTCGGGCCGGGGCCCGGAATAGATGATCTTGCCCTGGGCCAGGATGGCCACCTGGGTGCCCCAACGGAGGCCCCGCTCCAGGTCATGGGTGGTCATGAGCACGGTCCGCTCGCCCGAGGCCGGGTCCCCCAGGATTTCGGCCAGCAGCTCCGAGGCATGCTGGTCCAGCCCGGACTCCGGCTCATCCAGGAGCAGTAAGGCGGGGTCGTGGATTATGGCCCGGGCGATGGAGAACCTCTTCTGCATGCCGTGGGACAGGGTGCGCACCTGGTCGTGGAGGCGACGCTCCAGCCCGACCTTGCGCGCCACCTCTTCGATGCGCTCCTCCAGCCCCCTCACGCGGTACATCCTTCCATAGAATTTCAGGTTCTCGTAGGCGGTGAGCTCCTCATAGATCAGGCTCTGGTGTCCGATAAATCCCAAGCTCTGCCGGACCCGGGCCGCCTGCTTCGCCGGGTCCAGGCCCGCGATGGTCACCCTCCCCGCTGTGGGCCTCATCAGGGTGGCCACGGTCTTTAGCAGGGTGGTCTTTCCGGCCCCATTGGGCCCGAAAAGCGTGAGGAACTGGCCCTTCCCGAGCTTCAGGTCAATGCCTTGCAACACCCGCCGGTGCCCGAAGGTCTTGGTCACCCCCTCCAGCTCGATGGCCCACTGGGGCTCCGAGGCTTCAGTCACTTTTTGCCCCCGGCCCGGGGGTGCCGTCCCGGGCCTGCCCGGGGCGCCCGGGGGCCCCCTCCGGCCAGAGGGCGATGAGGCCGCCCACGAGCATAACGGCGCCGCCCAGCCAGATCAAGCTCACCACCGGGTTTATCAGCACCCTGAAGGCGGCCATGCCGGCGGCATTGGTACCGCCGAGGATCACATAGAGGTCCTCGGTGAGGCCGCTCCGTATGGCGACCTCGGTGACCGCCTGGTCGAAATTGACGTGAAAGGTTTTCTTCGCGGTCATGGTGCCCGCGGGGTGGCCGCCAACAAACACGGAGAGAGTGGCCGCCGTCACCAGCCTTGTTTTGGTGGGATACCGGGACAGGCCCTCATACCTCAGGGTGTAGTTCTCGATGGTGATGGATTCCCCGGGGGCCAGTCCGGCCTCCTTTTCCACCCTGTAGGCGGTGGAGCCCAGGGCCCCGATGGCTATGAGAATGATGGCCACATGGACGATATAGCCCCCGTAGCGGGGCCGGTTGCCCCACACCAGGGAGAAGAAGGCCTGGGCATAGTTTTCCCCCCGGGTGCGGTGGCGGGCGCGGACCCCCCGGGACCACTCGATGGTTATGGTGCTCATCATCGTTACCTTTCACCTGGCCCTTTTCGGCACCTTCATCACCCGCAGCGGCATCATCTCCTCCGTGCACACCTTCGGCGTGTCCGCCCTGGGGCCCCTGTTCCTGGCCTTTATCGGAATCGGCCTCGCGGCCTCGATTTGGCTCCTGCTCTCCCGTCTCGGCCGGCTGAAGAGCGAGGGGGAGCTGGATTCCCTGGCCTCCCGGGAGAGCACCTTCATCCTGAATAACCTGATCCTGGTGGGCGCCACCTTCGCCATCCTGCTGGGGACCATCTTCCCCATGATCTCGGAGGCGGTGACGGGGGTGAAGGTCACCGTAGGTGCCGCCTACTTCAACCGGGTGACCGTCCCCATGTTCTTCCTGCTCATCCTGCTCATGGGCATCTGCCCTCTCATCGGTTGGCGCCGGGCCTCCCCAGTGCGCGATTTCCTCCGACCCCTGGCGGCGGCCCTGGCCCTGGGAACCCTCACCTTCATCCTGGGCGTGAGGAAGCCCCATGTGATCATCGGACTCTTCATCTGCTTTTTTGTCCTGAGCACCCTAGCTATCGAATGGTTCCGGGGGGTCCGCGCCCGCCACCGCACCCGGGGGGAAAACTATATTAAAGCCCTCCTCTCCCTGGTGTGGGGCAACCGGCCCCGCTACGGGGGCTATATCGTACATGTGGCCATCATTTTCATCGCCATCGGGGCCCTGGGCTCCACCGCCTACCAGGTGGAAAAGGAGGCCGGACTGGCCCCCGGCGAATCCATGAGCATCGAGAACTACACCCTGAGGTATGAGGGCCTCTCCCGGTATCCCACCGCCACAGGGCTGGTGACGGCCGCCACTCTCTCCGTGTTCGATGGCGGCTCCCCCGCGGGCACCATGACCGCGGAGAAAACTTTTCACATCAACTTCGACCAGCCGGTCACCGAGGTTGCCATACGGAGCAGCCTCACCGAGGACCTCTATGTCATCCTCGGCGGCGCCAATGCCAGCGGGTTGGCCGCCTTCAGGGTACTGATAAACCCCGTGGTGAGCTGGATCTGGCTGGGCGGCGCTTTTATGCTCCTGGGCGGCCTCATCGCCCTCTGGCCGGAGGGAGCCCCCGGGCGCTCCGGGCGGGCCGGGAGCCCCCGATGACCCAGACCGGAGAGCCCCAGTGGGCCATCGAACTGGAAGGGGTGACCAAGACCTTCGGACACCGGCGGGTCTTAAAAGGCATAGACCTGAAGCTGCAGAGGGGCCAGTTCCCCACCCTTTTCGGGCCCAATGGGGCCGGAAAGACCACCCTGTTAAAGACCCTGGCCACCCTCATCAGG
>JAZFUS010000036.1:0-2120 GCA_036447315.1 Dehalococcoidia bacterium | reverse complement strand
GGGACGATATAGATATCCCTGTGGGCCCACATCCGGGTTGCCAGGGCCCACTCCACCGCCTCAGGGTCGTAGACATCGACATCATCATCGACTACAGTCACCAACTTGCCCCCCAGGCGGGCGCTCAGCATGGTATAGATGAGGCTCCTGGGCTCCTGCTCGGCCTTTTTATATATGGACACCACAAAGTGATACCCGGCCCCGCCCCGGGTAAGGTTCACCGATTTTACCTCGGAGACCCTGCTTGCCTCCTGGAACGCAGCCGCTGCCGTGGACCATTTTTTCAGGGTATGGTTCTCGGTGGTGGGCTTACCGGTAAGCATGGCCTGAAATATAGCATCCTTCCTCATGGTGATGGCGGTAACCTTTATCACCCAGGTCTCGCTCTGGGTTGTGCCCATGAGGGTAATATAGTTGCCGGGGAACTCGCCGAAGGGGCCGTCCATGACCCTCTCCCCGGGCACGGTTACGCCCTCGATGACGATCTCGGCATTGGCCGGGACATCGACATCTATGGTCTCGCATTTGACCATCTCCAGGGGCGACCCCCGGAAGGCCCCGGCTATGGCCGCCTCATCGACACCCTTGGGGGCCTTTATCTGGCTGGCCAGCACCAGGGAAGGGTCCGCCCCCAGGACGGTGGCTATGCCCAGCCCCTGCCCCTTTTTCTCGGCGGCCTGAATCATCTGGCCCAGGTGCTGGTACCCTTGTGCCAGGATCGACGTCCTCCCCCTGTCCAGTACCATCCTCCGGTGAATGGACACATTCTGCACCCCCGTCTCCGGGTCTTTAGCGATCTCGACGCCGGCAGCCAGATAGGGCCCGGCATCATGGGCCGAATATGTCGAGATGGGCAGACTGTTAAGGTCGACGTCGTCACCGAGGATTATGATATCCTTCACCGGGCCCGTGGTTACCGTCTCCGGCTCCACACGCTTATCAAAGCACTCAAGGTAGCGACCGGTCATGGCATCCTCATCCGCATCCTGTGGCAGCCCCAGGGCCAGGGCGATGAGCTTTTGGGTGGCATAGAGCCCCCCGGTGACCCGCCACCCCGGAAAGCCCCGGACATTGTTGTAGAGAAGGGCCGGGCCGTCTTCATCGGACGTACGGCGGATGCCCGCCGCTATCTCGAAGCGGGCGTCAACCTCCTCGTCCACCCGGAGCAGTTTTCCGTTCTTCTCCAGGTATTCCAGATAGTTTCGCAGGTCCCGAAACATTACGCTTTCACCCCCCCCCGTATTCCGGTCATGACCTCCTCCACGGAGGCAACCTGGGTCCACACCGAGGCCAGGGTAGATAACACGAACTCCTGCACCTCCTCCGGGGTATAATGACCACCGCCGAACTTGGGCAGGGCCCGGGCCCCATTGCCATCGCTTAAAAAGATGACCTGGTAGTTCAGCAGGGAGGCATGCTTCGCCGTCATATCGCAGCAGGTATTGGTGGCCACGCCCCCGATGATTATGGTCTCTATACCCCTCTGGCGCAGGACAAGGTCCAGCTCGGTCCCTATGAAGATGCTGAACCTTATCTTGTCTATGACCATGTCGCTCTCATGAACGTCCAGCGCGGAGTACAGCTCCTGCCGGTCCCGCCGGGCCTGGTCCATCTTCTCATCCCTGAACGAGGGGAGAAACAGGGCCAGGAGCCCCATGTCGCTGCCATCGGCCCGATGGGCGGGGCGGGTGTGGATAATGGGCATGCCTTTCGAGCGGCACAGGCCTATCAAGGCGTTAATCCGGGGAAGTATCTCCCCCGCCGCCGGCAGATAGGCCGGGGAGTCAGGGGTGAAATAGGCCTTGGTCATATCGACGACCAAAAGGGCCGTCCTCTTGGGGTCGATTTTAAAAGCTACCATTGGTACAACCTCCCTCTCGCGGGTGCCGGGGCCATCCTCACCGCCCGGCGGTGGGCAGGTACCCGCCCTGGCGCTCGGCCTGAAAAACTCCGTCCCGGAAAATCACTTTGCCCCGGAGCATGGTCAGGACCGGCCACCCCTTTAGCTCCATGCCCTCATAGATAGAGAAATCGGAGAAGTGATGGAGCTTATCGTTGGCCACCTTCCGGCTCTCCTCCATGTCCAGGACCACCAGGTCGGCATCGGAGCCCGCCGCGAT
>JAZFUS010000035.1:0-2335 GCA_036447315.1 Dehalococcoidia bacterium | reverse complement strand
AACGGCAAGTTCGGCATCGTCGTGGCGGCCTATGATACGGAGCTATTCGGGCACTGGTGGTTTGAGGGCGTCGCCTGGATCAAGGGGGTGCTCCGGCACCTGGCGGCCAGAGACACGGTGGAGCTGACCACGGCCAGCGATTTTATCGAGGAGCACCCGCCGGAGGACGTCATGGCCCTCAACGAGGGTTCCTGGGGACAGGCGGGCAACCACTTCACGTGGCGGAATGCCGATACCGAATGGATGTGGCCCATAATCCACGGCCTGGAGTTGAGGATGGAGGCGCTGGTGGCCCGGCACCCCGATGCCTCGGGGGACATGCGTGAAATCCTGGGCCAGGCGGCCCGGGAGCTCCTCCTGGCGGAGTCCAGCGATTGGCCCTTCCTGGTCACCACGGGGCAGGCCCGGGAGTATGCCACTCAGCGCTTCACGGAGCATGTGTCGCGCTTTCAGCAAATGTCCGACATCGCCGACTCCGGCGAGGTGGACGAGCCGGGCCGCGAGCTGTGCCGCAGCCTGTATGAGCAGGACAACGTGTTCCCGGATATCGACTACCGGGTATTCGCCAACCGGGAGCAGACGCTCTAAGACAGTTTGGGGTCCTCCCGGGCCGCCCATTCCTCCGGAAATAGCTCCCGGAACATGGCCGGGAACATCGGGGGATAGGTCTGTTGAAGGTGCCGGTACATGGTCAGGACCATGGCATCCGTGTCCCCGATGTTCCCCCAGGCCCGCTGAATGTGGTCGGTGGCCAGAAACACCTCCCGGCAGTAGCCCCTCAGCTCCCGCAGGAGGCGGACCAGGGCGTCGCGCTTGCCGTCGGGGGAGGGGCTGGTGCCCATGGACCCGCTGAAGCCCAGGGCCCGGCCGGCGAACTCGGTGGCGATGACGCGGTGGCTCCGGGACCTCTCCAGCTCCAGCAGGGCCGCCTCGCTGCGGTCTCCGGCCAGCCCGCCCTCCTCGATGCCGTTCCTCAGGTAATCGGACCGGGCATCGATGAGGAACTCCAGGATCCGCTCCGCGCCCCGGTATATGCTGTCTCCGGGGTGCACGTACCGGGTGGCCGCGAAGGCGCAGTCCTCGGACGAGGTGTGGAGGAGCAGCTCTGTGATGTGGTAGCCGTACAGGAAGGGGCGTTTCTGCCGCCCCTCCTCGGGCCTCCAGCCCCAGTTATCGGCCCGTTTCATGAAGCGGTAGTAGAGGGCCAGCTGGTCCCGGAAATCGAAGCGGGGGACGGCATACCTGGTCTCGTAGAGCGTGGCCCCGTCGATGGCCAGCTGGCGGGGCATGCCGAAGGCGTCCAGGATGGCCCCGAAGATGCTTACCAGGAAGCGCCCCGGCTCCCAAAAGACAAAGGGCAGCTGCTTGAAAACCGATGTTGTCAGGTCCACGCCCCGGAACTCCCCGGCGTCCAGGGGCGGATAATGGCCGTCATAGCGCAGGACCAGGCGAATCTCCGGGGTCCAGGATACCTGATAGAACCTCACCTTTGTTTTCGTAATCCCCTCCCCCTTCCCCTCCAGGTCATCGAGGTAGTCATCGGGGGTTATAAAGCGCACATCGGCGGTTTTCTTGCCGATCACGTCCTTCCATGACTGCTCCATGAGTCTCAGGGCGGTGTCCCCGAAGTCCATGAGCTCCAGGTCCTGGAGGTACAGGATCAGGCCCCCGTCGGGCAGCTCCGCCAGGGCTTTCTCCAGGGTGGCGGTATATTCGGCCACGGCCTCGTCCCACCCTATGGGGAAGGATACCGTTGACCCGTCCCGGTACTCCTCAGCGAAGACCGGGTACTCCCCGAGCACATAACCCTGTCTGGTCAGCTTGTCCGGACAAAAACGCGTTATGGGCCTCCAGATATGCTGGGACACCGGGAAGTGGCGGGGCAGGGCCAGGAGGTCGGGGCCCACCAGAAAGGGCTCGTACCGGACATCGCCCTCGCCCTCGACGCGAAAATGCGCCTTGGAGGCGTTCAGGTGCGGGAAGAGGACGTAATCCATCCCGCTGTCTTTGTAGGCGGCCAGCTTGGAGGCGTCCAGGGACTCCTCGGTGGGGAAGGCGCCCCGGCGCCGGGGTTCGGGGATGCCCATGACCCTGTGGAGAAGCTCGGCGTTGAGCCGCAGCTCGTCGGCTATCTCGTCGGGGGTGAGCAGGGCGTTATGGGTATGATGGGCATGGGTATAGATGGGATACACGATGCCCTTCTTGTAGGCCGCGGACAGGTCCTGAAAGGTCTCCGGCACGTACCAGGCCAGCTGCACCAGAAGCTCGTTGGTGGCGTCCAGGGCCACCGGGGCCCCCAGGGACTCCGCGGTCTCCACCAGGCGGGCGTAGACAT
>JAZFUS010000034.1:0-2743 GCA_036447315.1 Dehalococcoidia bacterium | reverse complement strand
TTTACCTGGACGCTCGACGAAAAGAAGGGCCTGACTCAGAATTGGCTGGGGTATGGCTCATCACCTCTGATGAGGTCAGTAATGAAACATTCTCTGTGCGGAAAGAGGAGGAAGAGCGGAAGCATCCCGGTATGCGACACTTTGACAGAGCCTCATTTCACCTGGAAGGTCAAGGCCACAGCTAGGACTTTCACCTTAAAAGCCATCAATTCGGATTTCCCTCGTATCGTTTCCGCAATTCTTCTTGCCGGCATTCGTATATACCGCGGCTCCGGGCGTCCAAGAATTGACCGGCCCATCCGGGCATCTCTCTATGAAAGGCGCACCAGGTCAAAATGCATGGGCATCGACCTTACCATTCTATCCCTGTCGGCCATGTCGGCCCTGTCAGCCCTTTCAGCCCTTACAGCCCTTACAGTAAAATACCGAACTATCTGATAACTCTGGTCAATATCATTAAACTGGGATGGATTCAGACTGGGTCCTGGCGGCCGCCGGGGCCGGCCCCGAGCATATGGTCCCGTGCGCTGAAAACGGCCCGGACCCGAGGGAGGGAGGGGCGGAGGCGTTAGGGGTAAGCCCCGGAGCCGGATGTAAGGGGTATCAGGGGCTTTCGGGCGGCTTCCGTGCTTCGACGGCGGCCACCGTGCCCAGGGCCGTCGCGATGAGCTTGCCCTGGGGGTCCCTGACCTCGACCTGGGCATGCCCTATGGTCTCCCCGGCCCGGATAACCCTGGATTCGGCGATTATGGAGTCGCCCACCGCCGGGGCTGCCAGGTAATTGACGTTGAGCTGGACCGCCACATAGCTCTTGGTGCCCAGGGTGGCGAAGGACAAGCCCCAGGCATGGTCGGCCAGGGACATGACCAGGGCGCCATGGGTTCGGGGCATCCAGTTCTGGTGTTCCGGGGCGACACTGACCCGGGTCCGGGCATACCCCGGGGACAGCTCCTCGACCTCGATACCCAGAAGCTGCGCATAGCCGCAGGCATCGGCGCGGCCCTTCAGATCGTCCATGCTAGCGGCCAATTTACCCCTCCATCTAGCTTACCTGAATCGTGGAACCCTCGGCGGTCTTGATGACATTGATACGCACCGGGAACAGGTCCTTCATCTCCTCGATATGCGTGATGACGATGATTTTCTCGAAGTCGTCCTGGATGGAGTTGATGGCATCCACCAGCTTCTCCCTGCCGGCGGTGTCCTGGGAGCCGAAACCCTCGTCGATGATCAGGGTGGGCAGAGGGGCGCCGGCCCTGTGGGCCAGGAGCTTGGACAGGGCGATGCGCAGGGCCAGGTTGATACGGAAGGCCTCGCCGCCACTGAACATCTCGTAGTTCCGGGTGCCCAGCTCATCGGCGATCTCAATGACCAGGGTCTCCGCCATCTCCTCCTTCCTGGACTTGATGGGCCGCTGGGTGTCTATTTTCAGGTGCATACGGTTATCCGTCATCCGGCCCAGAAGCCGGTTGGCCTCGACCTCGATCTCGGGAAGGGCGTACTCGATGAGCTGGGCCTGGATGCCCCCCTTACCGAAGGCCTCGGCCAGCTCCTTATATATCTGCTCTTCCTCCAGGGCCCGTTTCTTCCGGGTGGCCTTTTCCCCGTGCTCCCTTTCCCTGTCCTGAAGGCGCCGCAGCTTCACCTCCAGTTCGACCAGGTCGCGTTGCATACGGGTCTTCCGGCTTACCTGAAGCGCCAATCCCCCTTCCGCCTCCTCCAGCCGGAGGGCCACCTGGGGCAGAGAGGCCAGCTCGGCCCCCAGGGACTGTTTCCTCTGCTGCTCGGCCTCCAGCCGCTGCCTCCGGGTGGAGACCTCCGCCAGGGCCCGGTCCAGGTCGGACTTCTGCATAGGGATGGAGCGCTCCGCCTCATCCAGGCGGTGCTTTCGGTCCTCGAAGCCCTTCGTCTCCTCCATCTCCTCCTGCGCCGCCCGGTGTCCCTGGGCGTCATATTGCAGCTCACGCGCTTCGGCCTCCAGTTCCCGGAGGCGCTTTGTTTCGACGGGGGCGAAATCGGCCGATGACCAGCGCTGCTGAAGCTCTCCCCGGGAGGCCTCCGCCTCAACCAGCATCGCTGCAGCCTCCTCGGCCTCCCGGACCTCCTTCTCCAGGGCGAGCTGCCGGGCCTGCTCGGGGGCCGCCTCGCTCTGGAGTCCGGCCTCGATGCTCCGGACCTCCCCGTCCAGGGCCTTGTGCTCACCCTGGAGGCCCTCCAGCGTCTTCTGGTGGGAGCGGTAGGTATCGGCTTTGGACCGGCCTTCGGTCTGATAGGAGGACTCCAGTTGCTCCCGGGCTGACGGGTCGAGATCGGCCCCGCACAGGGGACACCGGGCCTGGGCGGGGGCCAGAAGGTCCAGCTTCTCCTTCAGTCCGTTCATCTCCCCCTTCAGGAGGGCATTGTCCGCCTCGAGATGGCGGATATGCTCGAAAATCCCCTGGGCCTGCTCCTTTTTGGCCTCGAGGTCGGTTTTTCGAGAGGCAAGCCCCGCCAGCCGGGCCCGCTGGAGTTCCTGCTCTTTCCGGAGCTGGGGCAGCTTCCGGCAGCTTTTCTGTAGCTCCTCCGCCCGGCTCCTGGCCCTCTCCAACTCCCGGAGGAGGTCTTCCCGGGCCCTCTGCACAGCTTCCCGCAGGGGCTTCCCTTCCTCACTGATGGTGTTCAGGGCCCGGAGCTTTTCATTCAGGCTTTCATCTCTCTTCCGGGCCGCCACCAGGCGGGCATATCCCTCCTCGATGGTCTGGGC
>JAZFUS010000033.1:0-5256 GCA_036447315.1 Dehalococcoidia bacterium | reverse complement strand
GGAAGCCCGACCCTTTTTGCCAGCTCTTCAATCGATCCAGCACTCTTCATCAAGTCGGGGGCTTCTTCAGAGATGACCTGTTTGGGATCGTCCCAGCCCGTACCACTCATTCGAACGCCAGCTTTGTCATCGAAAATAGCCCAGTAGGTGGAGGACGTCTGATTCACAATGGCTGGAAAGCTGTAGCGCGGACTGGCCGATTCATTGACGAAACGCCTGCCCTGGGCATCGACCCAGATGGAAACGGAGCTGCCGCCCGACAGCCCTCGATCGGTTCCCTGATGGCGGGGATGGGGAATTCCAGTGGCATAATTCCACTGATGATCCATGTAATGGAGCACTCCTCCAGCCTCCCGGGCCAGTTCGTGTCCGGAACCGATGGCGTTGAAGCCCGCACTGAAGAGAAGTCGATCGGGAAATTTCAGGTCCTGGGGCCAGAATTCTCGAACCATCTCCAGATTACTCTGAAAGCCACCCGTGGCCAGGATGACGGCGGAAGCTCGAAAGGTTCGAGCTTCACCGGTGCGCAGGTTCTCGGTTGCAACACCCGAGATCCGCCCATTTTCCTGAACCAGGTCGGTCACCTTGTGATTCCAAATGAAGTCCACGTTCGGGTACTTGAGAGTTTCCCGGTAGAGGGTGGCGACCAGGGCTCGTCCACCTCCCAGTGTGCTATGAATGCGCCGCACACTGTTTCCCGGCTGCCGTCCCAATGAGCGAAATTCGAGCCCCATTCCCGTGAGCCAGTCGTAGATCAAATGCCCGGAGTTGTTCACATAAAAGCGAACCCACTCGGTGTTATTGTCCTCTCCCCATTTGATGAAATCCTGATAGGCCAGGTCCGGATTGTCCTCAACTCCACGGGCTTTCTGGTAAGGCGTTCCGACAATAGAGAGCACGCCTCCGGAAAGGACACCGTGACCCCCAAAAATGGACCACATATCGATGACCGTCACCCGTGCCCCTTTCTGGGCGGCGTCCAGTGCCGCCGAGAGTCCGGAGGGTCCAGCTCCAACGATCAGGAGGTCGGCATCGGTATCCTGAGTTTGAAGGCTAGTAGTGGAAGTGACTGTCGCTGAATGGACCACCCCGACTCCCAAAATCAGAAGAGCGATCACCATGCTATAGGCTACTCGGTTCATGATCTTATCCCCTTGAGAAGGGCTGTTCCCACAAAACCGAGCGGTCGATCTCGGAGAGGGAGTTTTTTCCAGTCAGGGCCATGGCCATCTCAAACTCCCGACGGAGAATCTGGATGACCCGGCTCACCCCCTCCGGTCCAGCCGCGGCCAGGCCGTATAGAGTCGGCCGGCCGATCATCACGGCGTCGGCCCCTAGCGCTATCGCCTTCAAGATGTCGGTTCCCCGTCGGATGCCGCTGTCGATCAGGATGGGAAAACGCCCCTCCACTTGATCGGCAATTCTGGGAAGAGCATCAATGGTGGCAGGTAACGTGTCCAGATTTCTTCCCCCGTGATTGGAAACGATGATTCCGGAGAGTCCCTCCTGAACCGCCCTTTGGGCATCGGCGGGGTTGAGCACGCCCTTGATGAGAACGGGTACCCGGGCAAAGGAGCGCACCCAGTTGATTTCTTTCCAGGTGATGGTGGGATCCAGGGTGCTGCTGTAAATCTCCCCTTCCACGGATTGGGGACGCTTGTATCCGGTCAAGTGTGGGGGAGTGGTCCGGGGTCCTGAACGGCGTCCCCGGCGACGGCTGGCCCGCTGCTCCCGGTTTCGAGCCCCGATGACCGGCGTGTCCACGGTGATGCAGATGGCTTTGCAGCCGGCGGCTTCGGCCCGCTGAACGATTTCCCGGGTCAGACCCCGATCCCGGATCATATAGAGTTGAAACCAGAGACTCTGGGTAGCCACCTGGGCCAGCTCTTCGATGGGCTTGGAAGAGAGGGTACTGACGGTCATGATGGCCTGAGCCTGGCCGGCTCCCCGGGCCGTGGCCAGCTCCGCGTCGGGGTGGCTTCGACTGTGACCTCCGCTGGGCGAGATCAAAATAGGAAAGGGGATCTCCTGACCAAAAATCCGGGTGCGGGTATCGACCCCGGACACATCCACCAGGGCATGGGGCTGCAGGCGGATGCGGTCGTAGGCTTCCCGATTCCAGCGCACGGTGATCTCATCTCCGGCGGCACCGGTAATGAAATCCCAGCTGTCCGCTGAGAGACGCTGTTGTGCAATCTTCTTGAAGTCCCAGACATTCAGGGCGGCCGCCACCTCCTCCTCCAGGGGGTCAGAAGACTGTTGGGCCAGGGCTGCCCCTCCTTGAAGCAAAGATGCTCCCGCCAGAGCACTCGTGGACAGTAACATTTCTCTTCTCGTGGTTCCCATGGTTCCTCCTTAGCGCGTTCCAGGTTCTGTCAGAGCCGCAGGCTTTAGCCTGCGGGCCTACTCACATCCCCCGGCCTGGCCGGTGGGCTGAAGCCCACGGCTCTGTTTAGTCCAGCAGCGTAAACACCACCATCATATTGCTCCCGCTGGGTGCTTCCAGCTCAGGGGTATAGCGACTGATCTGGGCCAAGGTTCCTCCCCCCACCGGTATCGCCACATACTGTCTACCGTCCACCGAATAGGTAACCGGGTAGCCGGTGATCAGGCTCCCCAGAATGGTCTCCCACAAGATCTTTCCGGTCTTGGCATCAAAGGCGCGAAAGCGCCGGTTCAGATCTCCAAAAAACACCAGGTTACCGCCGGTGGCCAGGGTGGCACCGGCATTGGGAGCCCGCTGGCTGTATTGCCAGGCCAGCTTCCCGGTGGAGAGGTCGAGGGCTCGAAGTTCGGTCATGGGGGGATTCTCCCCCCTTCCCGGCTCTGCCATGGAGCTCTTGCGGGCACCTTGAGAGGCCTCTGGATTGGGGCTTTGGTTCAGGCAGGTCCTGTTGATGGGGATGTAGAGCAGCTGGGTGAGCGGGCTGTAGGACCAGGACCACCAGCCCTTGGTGTTGTGACCACAAATGGTGATCTGATGACCGACCTGCTTACTCACCAGATTCAGGTTGATGTAGACCTCACCGGTATTGACGTTAATATCGCGGATGGGAAACCTCTCGATGCTGTCATAGGGAAAGGGGTGAGCCCAGAGAAACTCACCTGTTTCCGCGTCGTTGACAAACAGTCCTCCCGGCTCTCCCATGCTGACCACCACCCTGCGAGTTTCCTTTTTATCTCGGACCTTGGGATTGATCCACTTCACCGCTGCAGGGTCGGGATCGACCACCAGGTCGATGAGTGTCCTCTCATGGACAAAGTCGGCATCCCAGTCATCACATGGAAGGTGCTGGTAATACCACTTGATGTCTCCGGTGTCGGGGTTCATGGCCAGTGTGGAGTTGGTGTATAACTCGCAGGGCGTCTTGTCCCCGACATCCCAGGTACCGCGACGGATCAGTCGAGGATAGGGTGCCGGCACCGCCACCCCCCAGTAAATCAGATCCAGTTCGGCATCGTAGCTTCCCGGCAGTCCCCAGGGAGAGACGTGGAAGCGACGCTCGTCGGGCAGATCTCCCCAGGTGTCTCCTCCCGGTTCTCCCGTACGAGCGGCCGTAAAGGTACGCCACACCTCCTTGCCGGTCTGGGCGTCATGGGCGGCGATGAAACAGCGCACGCCGAGATTGCGGTAGCCGCAGGAACGACCGCTGATGACCTTGCCCTTCACGATGATGGCACCCGAGGAGTGGGTGATCCCATCTTTGTAGTCGGCAATCCGGGTCTCCCAGAGAAGCTCGCCGCTGTGAGCATGCAGAGCCACCAGGTAAGAATCCCAGGTCAGGTGGTAGATCTTGTCGTCATAGATGGCCAGGTTTCGAGTTCGGTTGCCCTGCGGTTGATAGTTGCGAAGATCCGACGGAAGCTCTCGCTTGTAATCCCAGATCAGATCTCCGCTGGTGGCATCCCAGGCCTGGATATGATCGCTGCCCGGGTGGGCGACGTACATGACGCCGTCGTAAACCAAGGGTCGAAGCTCCTGGGGTCCCACGTCCATGGCTCGCATCCAGGCCAGCTTCAGTTGGCCCACGTTGCTAGAATTGATCTGATCCAGCGGACTGTACCCGGTCATATCATAGGTGCGGTGAACCATTAACCAGTCGGCCGGATCGGGGTCCAGAAGCATTTCTTCGGTAACCGGAACGAATTCTTTCTCCTGAGGAGACGGCGCAGAAAGAAGCGGGGGGGTGGCACCCGTCGAGATGAAGACCAAGGCAGCGCTCATCAGTAGAAGGGGAAGTGGATTTCTCATTTCAAAACTCCTTGTTGTGAGTCCATCCGGGGCAGGGCGAAGACCACCATCATGTTGCTTCCCAAGGGTGCCTCCAGTTCCGGGGCATAGGCCTTGAGACGGCCTCGACCAATACCCCCAACCGGCAGGGCGACATATTGGCGACCCTCGACGGAATAGGTGATGGGATAACCCGAAATTTGACTTCCCACGATGGTTTCCCACAAGACCTCACCGGTTTTGGCATCGAAGGCTCTAAAGCGCCGATTCAAATCTCCAAAGAAGACCAGGTCCCCCCCGGTGGCCAGAGCGGAGCCCACATTGGGTGAGCGTTGTTCATAACGCCAGGCTTCCTTTCCAGTGGCCATATCGATGGCCCGCATCTCCCCCATGGGAGCATCCTCCGGGCGTCCAGGCTCGGGAATGGTAAAACGGGGATTCACACCGTCGGCTCTTCCCAGATTGGCGGTTTGGGAAAGGCAGGCATGGTTGAAGGGGATGTAAAGCAGATTGGTGCGAGGAGAGTAGGACCAGGACCACCAGCTCTTGACGTTATGACCACAAACCGTGAAGGTATCTCCCAGCTTCCGGGCCACCATGTTCATATTGATGTAGACCTCGCCCGTGTTGACGTCGATGTCCCGGATCACGAACTTCTCGGTGGTGTCAAAAGGAAAGGGGTGGGCCCAGAGAAACTCTCCCGTCTCCCGGTCATTCACGAACAATCCTCCCGGCTCCCCGAGGGTCACGACCACTTTTCTTTTTTCCTTCTTTCCCAGTACCTTGGGGTTGATCCATCTCACCGACTCCGGATCGGGGTCCACCACGGTGTCGATCAAGGTTCGCTCCTGAACGAAATCGGCATCCCACTCATCGCAGGGAAGGTACTGGTAGTACCACTTGATTTCCCCACTGTCGGGGTCCAGTGCCAGGGTGGAGTTGGAGTAGAGCTCACAGGGCGTCTTGTCCCCCACATCCCACTTGCCGCGGCGAATGATGCGGGGATAGGGACCCGGCACCGCCAC
>JAZFUS010000032.1:0-3077 GCA_036447315.1 Dehalococcoidia bacterium | reverse complement strand
ATCCCCGGAGTTGATGACCCTATCCCCCGGGATACCATGCACCACCTCGTCATTCACCGAAACGCAGAGCCTGGAGGGAAAGCCCCGGTATCCCAAAAAGGAGGATACCGCCCCGTGCTTGGCCAGCTCCCTTTCGGCGATCGCATCCAGCTCCCGGGTCTCCATACCGGGCCCCACGGCCCCGGCCAGGGTCTCCAGGATCTGGGCCACAATCCGGCCCGCCTTCTTCATTAAAGCCACCTCTTCAGGGGACTTGATGATAATCCCCCGCGGTTCCATCTTCTCACCTGTCTCCTCGCGAGGATACTCCCAGGGCTCCCACCATATCGGCGCCCACCACATCCACTTCCTGCTCCCCGTTTACCTCCACCAGCTTCGCCTGGCCCCTATAGAAATCTATAACCGGAGCCGTCTGGGCAAAATAGACCCCCAGCCTCTTACGTACCGTCTCAGCGGTGTCGTCCTCCCGCTGGTAGAGCTCTCCGTCACATCTATCACACACCCCAGGCACCCGGGGCGGGGAGCTCTGGGCGTGATAGGGCGTCTGGCACTCCCGGCAGATCCATCTGCCGGAGAGGCGCCGGAGGAGTTCCTCCGAGGAAACCCGGATATAGACGGCCGAATCCACCGCCCGTTCCCGGTCCCCCAGGGCTCCATCCAGGGCCCTGGCCTGCTCCAGCGTCCGGGGAAAGCCGTCCAGGACTATCCCGCCCTCCAGGGCCTCGATCCGCTCCAGAAGCAGCTCGATAGTGATTTCATCGGGGACCAAAAGCCCCTTTTCCACAAAGTCCTTCACCCTCTTCCCCAACCCGGTCTCCTTCTTAATAGCCTCCCGGAACAGGTCGCCGGTGGCGATATGGGTCAGGCCCAGGTCCCGGGAGAGTACCCCCGCCTGAGTTCCTTTTCCCGCTCCCGGGGCTCCCAGAAGAATCAGATACAATACCGCCTCCTACCGGATAAAGCCTTCATAATGCCGCATCAGAAGCTGGGCCTCCAGCTGTTTCATGGTGTCCAGCGTCACCCCGACAATGATGAGCAGCCCGGCACTGCCCAGGATCATAGTGCCCGGCGGCACATTGGCAATCCACTGGGAGAAGAAGGGCGATATCGCCACCAGGGCCAGGAACATGGCCCCCCCCCAGGTAATGCGGGTGATAACCCGATTTAGATATTCCACCGTGGGCCGCCCCGGCCTTATGCCGGGCACAAAGCCGCCCTGCTTCTGCAGGGTCTCCCCCAGGTTCTGCTGCTGAAAAACGACCATAGTGTAAAAGAAGGCGAAGCCCAGCACCAGGAAGAAATAGGCCACCCAGTAGAAATAGCCCGTGGGAGAGAACATCCGGTTCTGAATAAAATCGGCCGCGGTGCCCAGGAAACCCGGGTTGCCCACAAAATAGCTGGCCACCGTCCCCGGGAAGATCATCACCGCCATGGCAAAGATGAGGGGGATCATTCCCGCCGTGTTCACCCGAAGGGGGATATGGGTCGAGCCCGATTGCCGGTACATGCGCCCCCCCCGGAACATGCTGCGGGCATACTGGACCGGGATGCGCCGGTGCCCCTCGGTGAAAAACACTATGAGGACCACCAGCCCCAGCGCAAACAGGCTCAGCGCGACTACCGACGTAAGCCCGCCGCTGACCGCCGAGCTGCCCAGCTGCTGGGGCAGGCCGGACACAATGCCGCCAAAGATGATGATAGAGATACCGTTGCCGATGCCCCGGTCGGTGATGAGCTCCCCCATCCAGACCAGGAACACCGTCCCCGCCGCCATGGACATGACCATGGACAGCGTGGGCAGGAGGTCCGGCCCCGACAGCCCCACCCCGCTGATGGCCTGGAACGGGGGCCGGCTGAGCAGGATCAGCTGGCCATAGCCCTGGAGTATAGCCAGGGGCACCATCAGCAAGTGGGTAATCTGGTTGATCTTATTCCTTCCCGCCTCCCCCTCCCGGGACAGGGCCTGAAGGCGGGGAATCACCGGCACCATGAGCTGCATCACAATAGAAGCGGTGATATAGGGATAGACCCCCATGGCGGCCACACTCAGATTCCTCATGGCCCCGCCGCTGAAGAGGTCCAGCATACCCAAAAGCTGGTTCTGATCGAAAATCCGGCCCAGGGCTTCGACGTCCACCCCGGGAACGGGCACATGGGCCACAAAGCGAAAGATGACCAGGATCATCAGAGTGAACAGGATCCGGCCCCGGAGGTCGGGAAGGCGGAAAGAGTCTATCATGGCCTGAAGCAGGGCCGGCCGGCCTGTTTTCTGCTGCATTACCCGATTACCTCAGCCCGACCCCCACCGGCCTCGATCTTCTCTCGGGCGGCGGCGGTGAACTTATTGGCCCTCACCACCAGGGACCCCTGGACCTCACCACCCCCCAGAATCTTGACGGGGTGCCTCAGATTTTTGATCAGCCTCCGGGACACCATGAGCTCGGGGGTTACCTCGGACCCGGGGTCGAATATGCTGAGCCGCGACACGTTGATAGTGCTGTAAACCTTACGAAAGATATTGGTGAACCCCCGCTTCTCGGGCAGGCTCTTGACCAGGGGGTTCTGCCCCCCCTCGAAGCCGGGCCGGACGCCACCCCCGCTGCGGGCCTTCTGCCCCTTCAGCCCCCGCCCCGAGTAGGTCCCGTGCCCGCTGCCATCCCCCCGCCCCACACGTTTCCTGGCATGCTTGGAACCAGGAGGCGGGGCCAGCTCATGCTGTTTCATCGGGCGCCTCCTCCTCGAGCCGTACCAGGTGCCTCACCTTGGCGATCATGCCCCTGACGGAGGCATTATCCTCATGCTCCACAGTCTGCTGCAGACGATGGAAGCCCATAGCCGTGATGGTCCGCCTCTGGACCCGGTTATATCCTATAGCGCTTTTAACCCAGGTTATCCGCAGCCTGCTCATTTTCAGCCTTTTTCTCCTGAGGGGCCACTTCAGGGTACCCCTTACGCCTCGCCAACTCCGCCCGGATGTCCTTCAGTCCGGCCAGGCCGAGCATGGTAGCCTTCACAATATTGATAGGGTTGGAATTGCCCAGGGACTTGGTCAGGATATCCCTGATCCCCACCGCCTC
>JAZFUS010000031.1:0-9843 GCA_036447315.1 Dehalococcoidia bacterium | reverse complement strand
TGGGCGGCCCGGTCATTTTTGTGGGCTCCCTGGTCCCCCTTCTTCCGGGAGACGTGGCCGGCATCGTGGCGGGGTCGGTCCGGTACCCGTTCCGAAGATACCTGGCCTTAAGCGTCCTGGGCAGCATGATCAAGATGGTATCAATCGCCTATTTGGGAGCCGGCCTGCTCACACGCCTGGAGGGCATCCTGGAAGGTATCCTTGAGAAATGGGCGGGATTGCTGTTCTAGCCGATCTCCCGGGCGATTTCGGCCCCCTCCATCCCGGCGCCGCGGGCATTACGGGGCTCGGCGCAGAAGGGCAGGGAACGGACCTCCAGCCCCCGCTCCTTTAGTGCCGAAGCCAGCTCCGCAGACGGTTCCGGTGCCGGGGCCAGGACGACGGTCCCGACATCGAGGGATGCCTCGTTGCCCTGGCTGTCCCGGTAGCGCACCCCGTCTCCCTCGATGGCGGTAACCCGGACCCCGGTGAGGAACCGCACCCCGCGGCGGCGCAGGTCGTCTAAGAGCACCGCGG
Source organism: Dehalococcoidia bacterium (assembly GCA_036447315.1). Classification (GTDB taxonomy): domain Bacteria; phylum Chloroflexota; class Dehalococcoidia; order JACVQG01; family JAZFUS01; genus JAZFUS01. Next base: position 9,327 of record JAZFUS010000031.1, on the reverse strand, counting down.
TCAGGTTGTCATCCAGGCCGCGGCCCGGCCGGTCTCCCGACTCCAGCACCGTGACCGCCACTCCCCTGCGGTCCAGGAACCGGGCCACCTCGCACCCCACGTTGCCCGCTCCCAGCACCGCCGCCTCCCCGGATATCTCCCTCTTCCCGGAGAGGACCTCCAGGGCCGGGACCACGTTCTCCCCGTCGCTCCCGGGTATGGAGGGCCGGGGCCACACCGCCCGGGGGGTGACCAGGGTCACGTCCGGGTTCAGCTCGGCCACGGCCTCGGGGGTCGCCCTCTTCCGCGCCGGGCGGTGCACGCCCAGGCTTTTGAGGGTCTTGGCCCGGTCGGTGACATAGGCATTAAGGAGCCAGGACCAGCGGGCTTCCGGTGGGGCGTCCTCATCCCAGAGGGTTACATCGTGGCCCCGCAGCCGGGCCACCCGGGCCGCCTCCAGCCCCGCCGGCCCCCCTCCCACGACGAGCACCCGGCGAGGCCGCGGCGAGCCCGTTTCCCCCAAGCCCTCCCGGCCCGCTTCCGGGTTCAACAGGCAGCCTATGGCCACGTCCCGGGGCCGGCAGCTATTGCAAGCGATGCACCGCTTCACCTCACCCGGCCTGCCCTCCCGGGCCTTTGAGGCGAAGTCGGGGTCGGCCAGGAGGGGCCGGCCCACGGCCACCAGGTCGGCCTTGCCCTGCTCCAGGATGCTCTCGGCAAGCTTGGGGTCGTTGATCCGGCCCACCGTTATGACCGGCACGCCGACCTCCTCCTTTATGGCCGCCGCCAGCGGTACCAGGTACCCCCGGCGCAGGAGTATGGGCTGGATCGCCCACGCCAGGGTGCCGTCCGTACCCGCTGACACGTGCAGGGCGTCCACCCCCGCCGCCTCCAGCATCCGGGCCAGGGGGCGAGTCTCCTCCAGGGTCAGGCCGCCCTCCGTGTGCTCGTCGGCGGAGAAACGGAAAATGATGGGGAAGTCCCTCCCCACCTCCCGGCGGATGGCGGCCACGATCTCCAGGGGGAAGCGGGCCCGGCCCCGGATATCTCCCCCATATTCGTCCCGGCGGTGGTTGGAGCGGGGGGACAGGAACTGGCAGAGCAAATAGCCGTGGGCCCCGTGGAGCTCTATGGCGTCGAAACCGGCCTCCCCGGCCCGGCGGGCTGCCTGCGCGAAGAGGTCCACCAGGCCTCGAATCTCCTCCACCGTGAGCTCGCGAGGGGTCTCGGGATTCACCGAGGAAGCGATGGGGGAGGGACCCACCGGTTGCCTGCCGGTCACCCGGCTGAGGGCCTGCCGGCCCGGGTGGTGGAGCTGGATGGCGGCCCTGGCCCCGTTCTCCTTGATCCCCTGCGCCAGCCCGGCCAGGGAGGGAATATAACTGTCATCCGAGATGCGCAGCTGCAGGGGAGAGGTAAACTGGTGGGGGTCTATGGCGGTAAGCTCCACCTCTATCAAACCCATACCGCCCCGGGCGCGGCGGGCATAGTAGTCTATCATGGCCGGGGAGACAGTGCCCCCGGGCTCCGCCAGGTGGCTGAACATGGGGGGCATCACCAGGCGGTTCTTCAGCTCCAGGGTGCCCATGCGGACCGGTTCAAAAAGCCTCATCGATTTGTCCTCCCGGTATGTCTGCCCGGCCTTTATCGGGGGTATCGGGGATGCAGGGTGCCTGCCCGCGGGGCGCGTTACCCGGTGGAGGTTATGGCCTCCACTTCGGCCATATCCCCGGCCGTCAGTTTCCATTCGGCGGCGGCCGCGTTGGCCGTTACCTGGTCCGGCTTTCGTGCCCCGGCTATGACTGTGCTCACCCATGGCCTGGCCAGCAGCCAGGCGATAGCCAGTTCCCCCACGGTGTGACCACGGTCGGTGGCGAAGGATTCCAATTTGGCCAGTTTGGCCCAGTTGGCCGGAGTTTTGACGCTGTCGTAGAGGGAGCTTGGTTCGGAAAGGCGAGCATCGGGCGGGGCTTTTTCCCCCTGACGGTATTTTCCGGTGAGGAAGCCTCCGCCCAGCGGCCCCCAGGGTATGACCCCGACGCCATGGGCCTGGGAGCAGGGGACCAGCTCGGCCTCGATCTGGCGCTCCAGGATGTTGTACCGCGTCTGCACCGTCACGAAGGACTGCAGGTTTCCGGTCCGGGAGGTCCACAGCGCGTCGCTGAGCTGCCAGGCGGCGAAGTTGGAGCAGCCCACATAGCGTACCTTGCCGGCCCGGACCAGATCGTCCAGGGCCCGCAGCGTCTCCTCCAGGGGGGTCGTGGGATCGGGCCGGTGCATCTGGTAAACGTCGATATAGTCCGTCTGCAGGCGCCTCAAGGAAGCGTCCACCGCCTTCATGATATAGTGGCGCGCCCCGCCCCTTTCGTTGGGGGCCTCACCCATGGGGAGGCCAAACTTCGTGGCGATGATAACCTGGGCACGCTTGCTCTTTACCGCCTTGCCCACGAACTCCTCGGAATTTCCCCGGTCGTATGCGTCGGCGGTGTCGATATAGTTGATGCCCATGTCCAGGGCGTGGTCGATGACGGCGATGGAGGACCGCTCGTCGGCCCACCAGCCGAAATTGTTACCTCCCAGGCCGATCTCGGTGACCTTGAGTCCCGAACTACCTAGACTGCGATATTCCATTATGACCACCTCCGAAGCCTGCGGTATTCCATCGAGGGTTGAACGGGCGGAGCCTCGACCTGCCCCGAGCTTATCACAATTTGGGGTGGGCATGAAACCCGGGCGAAAGTTGAACGCAATTATCATGCTCTTTATGATGGCACCCATGCTTATTGTGCTGGCACCCATAATAAGTGGCTGGCTCCATCTATCCGATTTGGGTCTCAAACAGCACTTCACCCCTCGGGGCGCACGGTATAATTCGGTAACAGAGCCGGTATGGCGGGTTCGGGGACTTCAGCCCGGGGCCCGGGGGCCGGGTTTTGGGCACCCAACACTGTAACATTTTCCCGCATCTGGGGGTTTATCTAGCATAAGGGATTCTCGAAAAAATGGGGGGGCCGGACCCGCCTCCCGGATTTGACATCGGCCACAGATATGTTGTCCTTAAAAGGAGCGAGCGATGCCTCAGACAGTGGACGTCGGAATCGAATCTCTGGAGAACTACCGGTCTTTCACCGATGATGACACGATAGATGAGATAATGCGGCTGGCTCGCCAGCTACGAGGCGCCAAGATACTTCAGCTCAACGCTTGCGCCCATGGGGGCGGAGTTTCCGAGCTGTTGAAGTCGGAGTTACCCATCATGCGGGATCTGGGTTTGGACGTGGACTGGAGGGTCATCTCCGGCGACCAGGGGTTCTTTGGCGTCACCAAGTCCTTCCATAACGGCCTTCAGGGGGGGGCTTTCACCCTGGACGACGGTATCAAGGAAGTCTATCTCGACACCAACGCCAAAAACGCCGAGGCCCTGGAAGAGCGATATGATTACATCATCGTTCACGACCCCCAGCCCCTGGCCATACCCCATTTCAAGGGCAAGAACCATGCCAAATGGCTCTGGCGTTGCCATATCGATACGTCGGCACCCAACCCGGGGCTGTGGAACTTCCTGAGGCCCTTTGTCGAGGAATACGATGCCGCCATATTTACCATGGATAGCTTTGTTCCCGCCGACCTTCGAGTGGGTAACGTTTTCATAGTGCCGCCCGCCATCGATCCCTTGAGCCCCAAGAACGTGGCTATCTCATGGGATAGGTGCCGCCAGATCATTTCCGGGTTAGGGGTCGATCTCAAGAAGCCGCTGCTGACGCAGGTCTCTCGGTTCGACCCGTGGAAGGACCCTCTGGGGGTCATAGATGTCTACCGCATGGTAAAACAAGAGGTCCCGGACCTCCAACTGGTGCTGGCGGGCTCCATGGCTCTCGACGACCCCGAAGCCTGGCAGATCTATTTACAGGTACTGGAATCTAGCCGGGGAGACGGCGATATCCATGTGTTCACCGATCTTACCGGCGTGGGCAACCTGGAGGTAAACGCTTTTCAACAGCTGTCCCAGGTGGTCATACAAAAATCCATAAGGGAGGGATTCGGGCTGACCGTCTCCGAGACCCTGTGGAAAGGAACGCCCATGGTGGCCGGAAGGACCGGCGGCATTCCCCTTCAGCTGGACGACGGCGTGAGCGGATTTCTGTGTGAGACCACCGAGGACTATGTCCAAAGCGTAAGCTATCTCCTTCGTAATCAGGATGAAGCCCGGGCCATGGGAGAGAGGGGGGGGAAAAAGGTGCGGGAAAAATTTCTCATCCCCCGTTTGGTCTCCGATGAGCTGAGGTGTCTTTGCTCCCTGTAGCGGCCGCCGCGAGCTATCAGCCCTTCTTCACCTCGACGAGGCAGGTATTGTCGGGGAAAGCGCCCCCGGGAGACATCTCGTCCCGGGTCAGGACATTGGGGCAGCCGCCCTGGTCAACCCCGTTCTCATCGGGCTGAAACCAGGCGCCCTGGGCTATATGCACCACTCCCGGCATGATGCGCTCCGTCACCCTGGCCTTAACCGCCATCTCGCCCCGGCCGTTGAACACCCTGATGGAATCGCCCTGGGCGATTCCCCGGTCCCCGGCATCCCGGGGATTGATCCAGAGGGCGTGGTGCTCCAGCTCGGCGACCCAGGGAATGTTGGAGAATATGGAGTTGACCCGGAGCTTGCTGTGGGTTGAGATGATCTGAAGCGGGTACCGCTGCGCCAGGGGGTCCCGGGGGCCCTCCCAGGCCTCGACATACTGGGGTATTGGGGGCAGCTGGGGGATGTGCATATCGGCTATTCTCTGGGAATAGATCTCGATCTTGCCGGAGGGGGTGGGGAAGGGGTGGGCCTTGGGGTCGGCGATCTGGTCTGCGAAGGCTACATGGGGCTGTGACGGGGTCAGTTTGTGCACCGGGTTCCGGCGAAAGCTCTCGTAGTCGGGCAGTTGCGAGTTGTTATCCGTCAGGTACTTAAGCCACTCGGATTCCGACCTTTCGGCGAAGTTATCTATGCCCAGCCGGGGCGCGAGAGCGCAGGCTATGTCCCAGTCGGACCGGGACTCGCCCCGGGAGGGGATGGCCTGGTCCATGAAGATGTAATACGGCCCGGTCAGGAACGGCGTGACAATATCCGATCTCTCCAGGTGGGTGTTCACGGGCAGCAGGATGTCGGCGAAGCGGGCGGTGGGGGTCAGGAACTGTTCGTGGACAATGATTGTTTCCAGCTTTTTCAGGGCGGCCAGGCTCTTATTGGCATTGGGCAGCTGGTTCAAGGGGTTGCCGGCTATCACATACAGGAGCCTGGTGTCATGGGGGTAGCCGGCCCCCCGGCCCTCCAGGATGGCCTCAAAGGTCTTGGCCACGTGAACGGTCGGGCCGTTCCCGTCAACCCTGGAATAGCGGTTGAGCTCCCCGCGGGGCTCGGCGGTCTGGCGGCCCAGCGGGTTTTCGCCCAGGGGCATGGTCTGGGAAAGCGTGCCCCAGGGGAGCCCGTCGTGTCCGGCGGCACTGCCCCCGGGCACTCCGATGTTGCCGGTCATGGCGGCCAGGGCCATTGCCGCTCGATGGAACTGCTCCCCGAAGGCCGTGCGCCCCGGGCTCCACGCCACCAGCAGGGCGGCGGGTTTGGTGGTGGCATATTCCCTGGCCAGGCCGGCTATAGCGGAAGCCGGCATACCGGATATGGACTCGGCCCAGGAGGGCGTCTTGGGGGTGCCGTCCTCCGCCCCCAGGACATAGTCCCGGAATCTCTCGAAGCCGATGGTATAGGTATCCAGAAAATGCCGGTCCTGGAGGCCCTCCTCGATCATGACGTAGGCCATGGCGATGAGCACGGCGGCGTCGGTGCCGGGCCGGATGGGGAGCCACGCCTCGGCCAGGGTGGCCGCCGCCTCGGTGAAGCGGGGGTCCACACATACTATCCTTACCCCCTTCTCCCGGGCCCTGATAAGCGCATAGCTGGTGCCCGTTCGAAACCTGGCATCAGCCGAGTTTATTCCCCACAGGATGATGAGGCGGGAGTTCATGAGGTCCTCCCGGGAGTTGCCGGCGGTCATGGTGCCGTAGGTATAGCGGGAGGCGAAGCTCAGGCCCTCGAAGGAGGCGATGCCCCAGCGGCTGGTAAAGCCGCCAAACATGTTGAGAAGCCGGGTGAAGGCGCGCCGGTACCCGTGAAAGGTGGCCATGTTGCCCGAAGCGCCATAGAAATAGCAGGCGCCGGGACCGTATTTGTCCTTGACCTCCAGGAGCTTGCCGGCAACGGTATCGAGGGCTTCGTCCCAGGAGATGCGCTCGAACCTCCCCTCCCCCCGCTCCCCCGCCCGCTTCATGGGGTAGAGCAGGCGGTCGGGGGCATACACCCGCTGGCGGTTGGCCCGGCCCCTGAGGCAGGCCCGGAGCTGGGGTTCCTCGCCGCCATCGGTCTCGATGCGCCGGATTGTGCCGTCCTCCACATGTACCTTGAGGACACAGCGGCCGCCGCAATCGTAAGAGCAGCTGGTTTCGATAACCTTGGTCGGCATGGATACCTCCCCCCGAATCCCGCGTGGATGTATCAGAAAATAGCACAAATCGGCCGGGGAATCAAATCATCGCCGCGTACCAGCCGGGCCCGGCACTTTCCGCCTTGTTCGATTATCTCCCCTCCCGTATAATATGGTCGGCGGCAGGCGGCTCGAGTCCTGCCCGGTCCCGTATAATATGGTCGGCGACCGGCGGCTCGAGTCCTGCCCGGTGTCATTTAGGGGGTAAGGGATATGACTGGTGGGAAGCTAGCCCATATCGATCTGAGCACGGGAACGACGGGCCGGGTGGAGGTCCCCCACAAGTGGCGACAGCAGCACCTGGGGGGTAGGGGCATCAACGCCTCTCTCCTTTACTCTCTGTTGCCCAAGGACCACGACCCTCTGGGTCCGGCAAATCCCCTCCTGGTGGGGGGGGGACTGGTGGGTGGCGTCCCCGGCTTCGGCACGGCCCGGGTGGACATATCCGCCATATCCCCTCAGTCGGGGAACCTGGGCAGCTCGAATATCGGGGGCGGCTTCGGGCCGGAGCTGAGATATGCCGGCATCGACCACCTGGTTGTCGTGGGCCGGAGCCGGGACCCGGTGTATCTTTTCATCGATGACGGCCATATACAGATTCGGGATGCCCGCCACCTGTGGGGCAAGGACACCTGGGAGACCCAGGAGGCCATCGCGCGGGAGAACCGTGACCAGGGCATCAGGACGCTGGCCATCGGACCCGCCGGGGAAAACCTGGTGAGGCTGGCCAATGTGATGACGGGTCCCAAAGACGCGGCGGGAAGATATGGCCTGGGGGCGGTGATGGGCTCCAAGAACCTGAAGGCCATTGCCGTCCGGGGGAAGGGTGATGTGCCGGTGGCCCATCCCCGGGAGCTTCTCGACTACATGAGCGGCCAGGTTGAGGCGCTGATGGGCATGAAATGGGTGAAGACCCTCAAGCGCTTCGGTACCCCCCTGCTGCTGGGAGCCCAGAACGAGGGCGGCTGGCTCTATCCCCGCAACGGCACGGGGCTTCCTCTGGGCGAGAGGGCCCGGCCCCTGTACGCGGATAATATGGACAGGTATGCCCACGGCATGGGCTCCTGCGTGGGCTGCCCCATCCACTGCCGGCACCGCTACTCCATCACGGAGGGGCGCTTTGCCGGCACCTGGGGGGAGGGGCCCGAGTTCCTGGGCATCGATACGCTGGGCTTCAACCTGGAAAACCTGGATCTGGAGAGCGTGATCCGTGCCAACTACCTCTGCGACCGCCTGGGCCTGGACGTGGGCAACACGGGCCTGATGATAGGCTTTGCCATGCACCTGTACGAGGAGGGAATCATCACCAGGGGAGACACGGGCCTCCCGCTGGACTGGGGCAACGGCGATAGCATACTCTCGCTTGTTGAGGACATTGCCCATCGCCGGGGGTTCGGGGAGCTCCTGGGGGAGGGGTCATATGCCCTGAAAAGGTTGCCGCCCGAGGCCGCGCCCTATTTACCTCTGTTCAAAAACGCCCTGCCCATGATAACCCACCAGAGGGTCATCAAGAGCCTGGTGCTGTGCATGGCGGTGAGCACCCTGCCGGGTCACCAGCACCGGGGAGATGGGCCCATCGATTCCTTCTCCCTCCCCGCCGAGCTTCTCAGCCGCCTGTATGGCGGCGATGTCCCCTCGGATTACACCTCATATGAGGGCCGGGCCCGTATGATCTGGTGGCATGAGAGCCTGAGCGCCATCTGCGATTCCCTGGGCTGCTGCCGGTTCATCCTCGCCTGGATGAGCCCCAACGCGCCCAAGTTTGAGGAATACAGCCGGCTGGTATCGCTGGCGGTGGGGATGGACCTCTCGGTGGAGGGCCTTTTTGAGGTCGCCGAGCGAATCTACACCACCGAAAGGCTCATCCTGGGCGAGCTGGGGGTGGGCGACCGGGGGCATGACACGATACCCGAGCTGTTCTTCAAGCCGCTCCGGGGGGGTAGGTTCGACGGGGAGGCCATGGATGAGGGGAAGTTCCAGGGGTTCCTGGACGAGTACTACGCCATTCGGGGATGGGGTGCCGACGGCGTCCCCACCCGGCAGTCAATCGAAAGGCTGGACATAGGTCGGGTATCCATAGGCTCCGGCGGCTCCGGCGGCGCCGGGCCATCCGCCTGATCCCCCGTCCATCGGTTTTTCGAAGGCCGCAGCGGTCCCCATAGCCGGGGGCCGGGGAACCCCCACAGGCTCGTGCCATGAAGGGATTCGACCCGGCCCCTTTTTCGGCGCCCACCGAAAGGACGCCGGTCCGCTTTAGCTTCCGCCGAGCTTCTTGACCTCGGCCATGATGGCGTCCGCATATCTCCCGTAGGTGGTCTCCCATCCCTTCACGGCGGCTGCGGCCGCCTCGGGGCCCGCGGGGTCAATGGGCCTCTTGGCTGCCTTGGCCCAGGCCACGAAATCGGGATCGGCCAAAACCGTGGCGACGAGGTCGCTCATGTACTTGGCCACCGGCTGGGGCATGTCGGGGGGGGCAAATATGAACCGCATCACCCCCGAGAGGTCGCCCAGGTCGTCGGGCAGACCAATCTCGCTGCTGGTGGGCACATCGGGAAACATCGGGTCCCGCTCCGGGTCGCCGAACACGAACAGGGGGATCAGGTCCCCGGACTCCACGAAGCTTCGCGACGAGGAGGGGTTGAAATTGGCGAAGTCGCTGTCACCCCTGGCCACCCCGGTCAGGGTGGCCGTGCTTCCCGAGTAACCGGAGACGAAGGTGTAGGGGAATCCTATGACCTCGCCCAGGATCACACCCCTGGGAAATTCCGCGCTGCCCACGCCGACGATGCCGATTCTGACGGGTTGTTTGGCGTTCTTAAGGTCTTCCACCGAC
>JAZFUS010000030.1:0-4216 GCA_036447315.1 Dehalococcoidia bacterium | reverse complement strand
TAATCTGCTGTTATTTTCTTCATGTTTCCCTCCAGGGGCACCCTGTCCTCCGGGCCTGACGCCGATACTATCGGCCGGGGGCGGGTATGTCAAGCTCGCCGAGGGGGGGGCGGGGTTTTGGCCCTGACCGCGGGAAAACCTCTCCACCGGCTTGGTAACAGGGGACCGAAGTATGATAAGATGGCACCCGAGGGGGTTGGGGAGGCGGGGGGAAATAGTGTGAAACAGGAGGTTACTGTGGCCTACAGGGACAATAGAGAGTTCGTGGCAGCCCTGGAGAAGACGGGGGATGTGGTGCGCATCCAGCAGGAGGTGGACTGGGACCTGGAGGCCGGGGCCATTATTCGGCGGGTCTGCGAGATGAAGCAGCCCGCGCCTTTCTTCGAGAGGGTCAAGGACTACCCCGGACACCGCATGTTTGGAGCGCCCCTGGCTACCTTCCGCCGCCTGGCGGTGGCCATGGGAATGGATGCCGACTCCGAGCCTCCGGTCATCCAGGATGAATATGAGCGCCGCATGGACAACCCCATTAAACCCAAGGTTGTCAGCGACGGGCCGTGCCAGGAGAACTTGATCCTGGGCGACAAAGTGGACATGTTGCAGTTCCCCATCCCCATGATCCATGAGGGGGACGGCGGGCGTTACGTGGGCAGCTGGCACATGGTGGTGACTACGGACCCCGATACCGGCTGGACCAACTGGGGCATGTACCGGATGATGGTCCACAACCCCAGGGTTATCGCCGGCTACATGGAGCCTCACCAGCATCAGGGCCTGGTATATTTTCGGAAATATGTACCCCAGAACAAGCCGATGCCCTTCGCTATAGCCATCGGCGCCGACCCCTTGAGCTCCCTGGTGGCCAGCACCGCTTTCCGCAAGGACCAGGATGAGGCGGACTATGCCGGGGCCCTGGCCCAGGAGCCCATAGAGCTGGTCAAGTGCCATACCAATGACCTGCTGGTGCCGGCCCAGTCCGAGATCGTTCTGGAGGGGGAGGTGGTACCCGGGACCTCCCTCCCCGAGGGCCCCTTTGGCGAATATCCCGGCTACCGCCTGGCCCGGATGCGAATGTCGCCGGAGTACCGGGTGAAGGCCATCACCCACCGCAACAACCCCATCCTCACCATATCCAATCCCGGAATGCCCCAGGATGATTCCCATGTGGGCATCTCCCTGGGGGCGGCGGTGGCCGTGAAGAGGGCCATGCGGGCCAAGGGTATCCCGGTGGCCCAGGTCAACTGGCCTCCGGGAGGCGTGACCCACCTCCAGGTGGTCTCGGTGACCAACCCCACCAGGGAAATCATCGATATGATCGAGGCTATGGTACTCTCCAGCCGTACCCCCATATGCAGCACCATCATCGTGGATGACGATGTCGATGTCTTTAACATGGATGAGGTGTGGCACGCTTTTGTGACCAAGTGTCACCCCCTGCATGGAATCAGGGCCCGGGAGTCCACGGCCAGCCTGACCCCCTACCTCAGCCGTCAGGAGCTGAACGAGGGCAAGGGGGCCAGGGTGATCTTCGACTGCACCTGGCCCGCGGACTGGGACCGGGAGACCGAAGTGCCCCCCAGAATCTCCTTCCGGGATGCCTATACCCAGGAGACACAGGACCTGGTAACGGGCAACTGGCAAAGCTACGGATTCAAGTAGGAGGCTTAAACATGGAATACGATACCTTCGTGGAGAACCTCGGGGCTCTTCCCCTGGGGCAGGAGACGGAGCTGTACATTCGGGAGATGGCCCCGGGGCAGCGGAAATACTCAAGGCGGAGGGTTATGGCGGTGGTCTCCGACTCGGGCGGGGGAGGGGCGGGGGACGATGTCCTGTGGCTTCGCTTCTATTCCGGGCGCCGCCATCCCAAATCCTTGGCTATGAAGGTAACTCAGGAGCTTGGCTAGGGGGTCATAGGTCTCCCCGTACCGGCCTGGTGGCGCGAGACACCGGAAAGAGGAGGAGGCATGGCAACAGGGTTTGCTTCCCGGAACAGAGACATCGTGGGCCCGGTGGAGAGGTTCGACCAGAAGAATGACATGTTCAAGAGGACCCGGTGGGACCCCGACCTCCGGGAGATGGGCAGAAGCCTGTGGAGCGAGCTGGCGCCCGGGGGGAAAGAGGGCTTCACCCTGGCGGAGAGGGCCCTGGAAAATGCCGGCTGGCATACGGAGATGGGCTATGCCCACGGGGTCCAGATCCATGACAGCGGCCTCTATTCATGGACCGATAACCCCGCTGTCCGCTACCACCGCTATCCCCCCGGTATCCCGCTGACTCCCTCCGACCCCGTCCGGATGGCCCGCCAGGTCAAGAGGGCGGCCCGCTTCCTGGGGGCCTCGCTGTCCCGCATCGCCGCTCTGGACAGCAGGTGGGTATATTCCCACTCCTTTCACTTCGTCACCCGGGAGCACCGGGAGATGGAAATCCCCGAGCAGTGCCGCTATGCAGTGGTTATGGCCATCGAGATGGACTATACCATGATCAGGACCAGCCCCACCTCCATCGGGGCCGCCACCGCCGGGCTGGCCTACTCCCAGATGGCCTTCGTGGCCGGCTCCCTGGCCCAGTTCATTCGCGACCTGGGCTATACGGCCATACCCTCGGGAAACGATACCGCCCTTAATATCCCCCTGGCCATAGACGCGGGGATGGGTGAGCTGGGGAGGAACGGCCTTCTCATCACCCAGGAGTTCGGCCCCAGGGTCCGCCTGTGTAAGGTGCTTACCGACATGCCCCTGGAGCCGGACCCTCCCCGGGAATTTGGGGTGGCCCGCTTCTGCGGGCAGTGCCGGAAATGTGCCCGGTTCTGTCCCGGGCAGGCCATTTCGCACGGTGAGCGCACCGACCGGCCCGTCAACATCTCCAATAACGGGGGGGTCCTCAAGTGGCCGGTGAACGCCGACAACTGCATAGGTTTCTGGGCTAAAAACGGCGCCACGTGCGCCAATTGTATAAGGGTCTGCCCCTTTAACAAGCCCCCGGGTCGGCTTCACGATACGGTGCGGTGGGGGGTGAAGAGAGCGCCCTGGGCCAATCGCCTTTTCCTCTGGGGGGACGACCTTCTCAAGTACCATGACCAGATAGGGCCCGGAGAGTTCTGGGAGGCCTCCTGAGGGGATAATAAAAGAGCAGGGGACCCCCTTTTAAGCGTACCCTGCCCTTTTTCCACTAATGAGGGCTCTAACATGCGGTAGGACAGCAAACCCTCTCCACGGGCAGACAGAGGTCTTCACAGTGGGTTACCAGGTACACACGGTGGGGCGGATTACAGACCCTCGCCCTCTCTCCGCAGAAGTGTATGGTCTCCCGGCATTCACAGCCGATTGGATAGGTCATTACGTACCTCCCTTTTCTTTGCCTCACCCCTATGGGCCGCGAGTGATAAGCAAATGCAACTCATTTGCATCTATATGATAGCATATGAGCTGCGCTCGGTCAAGGCGGCTGGCGGAGACAAGGGCGGGGCTCCCGCCCTCCCGGCCGGCGGGGACAAAGGGTAGGCTTACGTTCTTCCGGCTGGCGGAGCGGTTTCTGGATATCGGGAGGGGTTGACGGGCGGTGGAAAGGTAGGCTATTATTCCCAACGGGCGGGAGGGCTCCTGTCCCCAGCGATGTTATCCTTTGCCCCGGGGCAGCGAAAGGAAGCACTATGGCCGAACCCGAAGTCTCCAAGGGAAAGGCTGCCGGACCCAGCACCTGGATGGGCGAGCGAGCTATGGCGGCCACCATTATCGGCTTCCATACCATGACCCATGTCTATGCCCGCGGCTTCCTGGTCATCCTCCCCTCGATCAAAACACAAATGGGGTTGACCTTTGCCCTGACGGGGTTCATCGATACCGTGAGGTGGCTCACCAGCGGACTCACCAGCATTATTGTGGGATTCTACGTGGATATGTTCCAGCACCGCCGGGGCCTGTTCCTGGGCCTGAGCGTGGTCATGATGGGCGTGGGCTACTACCTGGTGGGCATGGCGCTCTCCTACAGGCTCATCCTGGCGACCCTGGTTTTCGCCCATATCGGCAGTGCCCTGTGGCACCCTCCGGCCCTGGGACTCCTTTCCCAGCGCTTCCCCAGCCGCCGGGGCCTGGTCATTGCCCTGCACCGCTCCACGGGGAGCCTGGGGGATTTTGGGGGGCCGCTGATGGTCGGTGCTCTCCTTGCGTACTTTACCTGGCGGAGTGTGCTCCAGGGGATGCTCCCCATTGCCATT
>JAZFUS010000029.1:0-11072 GCA_036447315.1 Dehalococcoidia bacterium | reverse complement strand
CCCCCCCGGGGACATCATCGCCGACCACGAGGGTATGTCTCAGGGAGGGGAGGCGGGGGGCGATTTCCTGGACCATCTGAAAGGACTCAACGCTCCGAAACCGCCGGGGGATAACCACCGCCACCCCATCCAGGGATTTCAGGGCGTGTTCCATCTCGGCCTGCCGCCAGGTCATGGGGGGAAAGATACTGAGAATCCCCGCCTTGAGAAAAGCCATTCGCAGGACCACGTTCTCCACCCAGTTGGGGAGCTGGACCAGGACAACTTCATCCTTCTTGATGCCCAGCCCCAGCAGACCCAGGGCGGCCCGGTCGGAGAGCTGCTTCAAGTCGGCCCAGGTAATCCTGGCTTTGGAATCGGCATAGGCCACCCGGTCAGGAAGCTCCCGGGCGTTGCGGTCGCAGATGTCCGCCAGGGTCTCGCGGTGCCAGTGTCCCTGGGCCAAAAAGCCATCCATCATCTCTTGGGTGAACCGAGTTGGTTTTGCCATTTCACCTTCCATCTTGGCCGTCGATTCCGGGAGAGACGGTGTCCCCCCCCCGGCTTTCCCTGAATCATAACTTTCCCACGCCAAAAAGTCGAGGGGCTTTTTTATAAGGCCAAGTCTATGGGTGCGATATCCCGGGCTCCCTGTGAGTTGAGGCCAGGGGGAAGGAAATGCCCCTGCCGTCGGGTTCTCGGAGGTCCGTCACCAGGTCACCTGGCGGTAAGTCCCTCGGGGACGGGGTTCAAGCCGCTTTTTTCGGGGGCTTCCCCTCCCCGCCCGCCTCGGCCTCCAGCTTGGCGGCGATGTCCAGCCTCAAATCCTTTTTCGAGACCTTGCCTATGGCGGTCAGGGGAAACCCCTCGACCACCTCGACCCTCTCCGGCAGCTTGAAGCTGGCGATCTGCTGGCTCTTCAGGGAGGCTATTACCTCATCAAAGGTGATGACGGCTCCCGGTTTGGGTTTGATATAGGCGCAGACCCTCTCACCCAGCCTGGGGTCCGGCATTCCGACCACCGCCACGTCGGCCACCTTGGGGTGGGCCATCAAGAGCTCCTCCAGCTCCACGGCGCTGATATTCTCACCGCCCCTCAGGATCATATCCTTCTGGCGGCCGGTAATCCTCAGGTTTCCGTTCCGGTCGATAGCGGCCAGGTCACCCGTATGGAAGAAACCGTCATCCTCAAAGGCCCTGCTGTTTTCCTCAGGGTTTCTGTAATAGCCCCTGATGACGTGCGGACCCCGGGAGAGCAGCTCCCCCTCCTGGCCGGGGGGGAGCTCTCTGCCCGCTTCATCGACGATTTTGAACTCATCATCGGGGCAGCAGGGCCGCCCCACCGTATCGCACGCGGTCTCGAAGGGGTCGTCCAATCTGGTATAGCTGATGGGGCCCTCCGCCATGCCGAAGTTGTTGATGAACAGGCCGCCAAAAACGGCGGCGGTGTTTTTTACCAGCTCTGAGCTGACGTGGGCCCCCCCGCTCTCCACGATTTTCAGCGAACCGGTATCATACCGGTCCAGATTGGGGAAGCCCAGCAGGTCCACCAGCTGGGTGGGCACCATGTGGGTCTGGGTCACTTTCTCCCTCTGTATCAGCTCCGCCATCTCCTCCGGGTCGGAGAGGCCTGGGTGGATAATTATCTTGCCCCCCTCCGACAATATACCCACCATTCGCAGAAGGGCGGCGTTGTGGGCGATGGGCACATTGATCAGAAAGACGGTATCGCGAGTATAGCGCCGGGGCCCGGTATTTCTCACCGCGTTGCAGATGTAATCGTAGTGAGTCCGGGGCACCCCCTTGGGGAAAGCGGTAGTACCCCCGGTGGTGAAGATAAAGGCCACGTCGCCGGGGTCGGGTCCGGCCCCTTTCTTCAGGAGGCCGCCGGGCGCATCGGGTCTATCCGAATTCAGAAGCTGCGTCAGCGAATGCACCCCCGCCGGCGCCCTCTCCGCCATGAGGATAACGTGCTTCAAGCCCGGTGCCCCGGGGCGCAGTTCCTCGATCATCTGGAGATAGTCAAAGCCCCGGAAGAGGTGGGGGGCCACGATCCCCACGGCCTCGCTCATACCCGCCAGGTAGCCGATCTCCCGGCCCCGGTGGTGGCGGAGGGCCAGGACACCCAGGGCCCCTATCTTCGCCAGGGCAAAGAAAACGTAGATGAACTCGACGCAGTTGGGAAGCTGGACGATAACCCGGTCGCCCCTCCGGATGCCCATCTCCAGAAACCCCGAGGCGAGCCGGTTTACCCTTTGCTCCAGTTGAGCATAGGTCACCCGCTCCCCGGCATCGACAAACGCCTCTCGCTCGGGGTACCTGGCGGCCGTGTTCCGGATGATATCCCCCAGGGTGATATCCTGCCAGTACCCCCCGGCGATATACCGCTCCCTAAAATCCTGCGGCCACGGAATGAAGTCCTGGTCGGCCGATGTCCCCATCCTCACCCCTCGGGGAGCGGTCCGGCCATGGTGCCGGGCCCCCCTTCAAGCGTTACCGGCACCAATAATAAGGTGGCGGTAGCCGGCTGTCAAGCGGCCACATTGACACCCCCCAGGGGCTGATATAGTATTGGCTGGTAGCCGTACGGGTGGCTGGTAGCCGTACGGGTGGCCGGTAGCCGTACAGGTCGCTGGTAGCCGTAAGGGGACTCGGTACCGCCGGGCCCGCGGGAGGGGCCGGCCCCGGGCTCGCAGGCATCACCGCCGCCCATGGCGAGGAGAAAAGCAGCCATGCCCCAAGATATTACAGTTGCGGATATCGACGTTCTGGTGGTGGGTGGCGGCCTGGCCGGAGTATATGCCGCCATCAAAGCCATCGAGGCCGGGGCCGGCAATGTGGTACAGGTGGACAAGGGACAGGTGGGCAAGAGCGGCTGCAGCTGCTTTGCCGCCGGGGTGATGCACACCTATTTCCCCCAGGAGGACAACCTGGAGGACCGGGTGCGCCGTCTGGTCCGGGCCCAGGGCTATCTGGCCCAGCAGGACCTCATGGCCAGCCAGATGGAGCAGAGCTGGCCCGTCACCAACGAGATGGCGGACCTGGGCGTCGATTTCGTGAGGACCACCGACGGCGCCCTGGAGCGGCGGCCGGGGCGGGGCAGCTATCCCATAATCAGCTTTTACGGCCCCCAGCTCATGGATGCCATGGGGAAGGCCGCCGCCAGGAAAGGCGTCAAGCAGGTCCACCGGGTCATGGTCACCGACCTCCTCACCCATGATGGGCAGGTGACCGGGGCGGTGGGCTTCCACACCCGCACCGGGGACTTCTATGTTTTCCAGGCCAAGGCCACCGTACTGGCCACGGGGAGCACCTGGTATAAGGGGCGGATGCCGGGGCACCGGGACACCACCGGCGACGGCTATGCCGCCGCCTACCGGGCGGGAGCCGTGCTCAGCGGCGTGGAAAACAACGATGCCCCCACCAACGTCATGCCCATCGGCCGCTACGACATCGGGCCGGGGATGAACAAGTTCGTGGGTGAGGGTGGATTCTTCATCAACGCCCGGGGCGAAAGGTTCATGGAGAGATATAACCCCGCCATGAAGGAGCGGGCCGGGCTCAGGTTCCTGGTCTATGCCCTCTGCATGGAGGCCAGGCAGGGCCACACGCCCCTGTTCATGGACATGACCCACCTGAGCCCGGAGGCGGTGGGCCGTTTGAAGAAGGTGCTGCCCCTGGCCATGAAGATGTTCGAAAGCGTGGGGCTGGTGGTGGGGGACCGGTTCGTGGAGCCGGTGGAATGGATGCCCCAGGCCCCCGTGGGCCGGCCCGGACTGGTGGTCAACGGGGACTTTGAGAGCACCATGCCCGGCCTCTATGCCGGTGGCGAGGTCTGCGCCCCCCAGGCGGTGGTCACGGGCCTGTCGGCGGCGGCCACCTCGGGGGCCGTGGCGGGAACATCCGCTGCCCGGCGTGCCCGGGCCGTCAAGCAGCTCCCCCCGGACAGCGGACAGCTGGCCGAGCTCAAGAGACACACCCTTCAACCCCTGGAGAGGACGGACGGCATCGAGCCCGACCAGGCCCTCCTCACCCTTCAGGAGACCATAGTCCCCTATGAAGTCCTCCTGTTGAGGCACGGCCAGCGGATGACCAGGGCCCTGGAGCAGGTGGAGGACCTCCGGGACAACCAGATACCCCTCCTCCACGCCTACGACCCTCACTACCTGAGAATGGCCCACGAGGCCCGCAACCTGACCCTGGTGGCCGAGCTCCACCTCCGGGCCTCGCTGATGAGGACGGAGTCCCGGGTCGAGCTGCGGGAGGACTATCCCGACCAGGACAACGAAAACTGGCTGAAGTGGATAAAGGTCCGCAACGAAGCCGGCGCCATGAAGATGTTCACCGAGGATGTCCCCCTCGAGCGCTATCCCCTGAAGGCGGAGCGCGGCCGTTCCTTGAACCACCTGTGGCAGATGGCGGAGAAGCAGGGCATAGTCACCATCGGCGAGGGCGGCGTGAAGTGGGCGTAAGGCACATCGATGTGGGCCTGTGCAATGGATGCGGCATCTGCGTGGACTGCTGCCCCCTGGACGTGCTGCGCATGGACGGGGCCAGCCGAAAGGCATATATTAAATACCTGAGGGACTGCCAGGGCTGTTTCCTGTGCCAGGACCAGTGTCCCGAGGACGCCATCCACTGCGTGGCCCTCTACGAAAAGAGAATACCCGGGGCCTGGTGAGCGGGCCCCCAAGGGGCCCAGGGCCTGCCAACAATAATATCCGAGGATAAAGGAGGCATTCATGGAGAGACAATTGGAGAGAAGGCGCGAGCCGGAGCCCAGGACCTTCGACCGGGAGATAGAGAACCTGTGGCAGGGCATAAAGAACGAGAAGGAGAAGGCGGATAACCTGCCCCGGGTGCTGAAATTCGACTCCATCCCCTGGACGCAGGGGGCCCAGGCCTTTCACAAATACTATATCGGACCCGGTTTCCCGTGGCGCTTGAAGCAGTTCCCCCTGTACAGCACGGCGGTGGTCGAGCAGATCATACCCCCCGGAGGCAAGTCGGGCCGGCACCGCCACTTCATGGAGGCCATCTTCTACATCATGGAGGGGGAGGGCTACGAGATCCACGATGATATCAAATACCCCTGGGTGGCCGGCGACGTGATGATGGTGCCCACCTACTGCGTACATCAGCATTTTTCCACGGGAGACGTGCCGGCCCGGCTCTTTTTCGCCGTACCCACCGTCTTTGACCTCCTCGGGATAGCCTCCATCGAGCAGATAGAGCTGCACCCCAACTACGAGATCCCGGAGGGCGCTCAGCCCATATTTGGGGACGATGCGAACCGGATGCTGGGATACAAAACGGCCGAAGGAAACGAGATCCTCTTCGGGTTCGACGGCCAGTTTCAGAGCACCATGGATGCCAGGGAGGAGGTGCGATTCCGCGGCAAGGGCAAGAATACCTACGATACCTACCTCGAGACCCTGAACCAGCAGATGGACTGGCGGCACAACGTGCCCCACGTGATCAGCGGCCGGGACCGCCCCTGGGAGGACACCTCCATGGGGAAAATAAAATACCTGGTACACTCCTCCTTCCCCTCGGCGCTGCTCCTCTACGATTGCTTCATCCAGGAGATTCCCCCCGGGGGAAGCAGCGGGAAGCACCGGCACGTGAGTGAGGAGCTGCTCAAGATACTGGACGGGACCGGCTATGACATTCAGGATGGCGTGAGGTGGGACTGGGCCAAGGAGGACGTGGTGGCCATCCCCACCAACGTTACGCACCAGCACTTCAATAACGACCCCAACAAGCCGGCCCTGTTCATGTCCTATCAGATGCGCCTGCACCAGTACATAGGACACGGCGGCTTCGAACACTTTGAGGATGCCCCGGGCTACAAGAGGTGAGGGACAGGGATGCTATAGCGGTTGCCGGGGAAACCCGGGGGAGGGGAGACCGGCCCCGGTGCGCACATGGTTTTGGCAAGATAAAAACCGAAGGGGTGACCCGCGGTTTGAAACTGTAACCTCGGGGTGGGCGGATTCGAACCGCCGGCCTCATGGTCCCAAACCATGCGCGCTACCAGGCTGCGCTACACCCCGTTCCGCGACTGCCCGGCGAGGACCGCCAGGGGCAAAGTGCCCCTGGAGAGAATCGAACTCTCGCTTCCGGCTCCGGAGGCCGGCGCTCTATCCGCTGAGCTACAGGGGCCTTGATATATCCTACCCCGTGTCCCGGGTTTTAGCAAGGGAGATTCCGGCGGCGGCCCTATTTTTTCCTGGGCTGGAGCTCGGCCTCGAGCCCGCTGAGGCAGAGGCGAACCCTCTGCCTCAGGTCCGCTTCGTCCACCTGGCTCAGGGGCTCCAGAAGCCTGGTGAGGAAGTCCCCGGCCGCGGCCTGGGCGGCGGCCAGGACCAGGACGTGGAAATCACTGACCTCAGATTCGATGACGATTCTCTCGTTTTCATCCTTGGCCTCCTGGACACTGCAGCTTATGTAGTCCTCGCCCCGCTTGCTCTTGATGACCAGGGGCGCCTGGGGGCTTTGCAGCTTCATAACAGTCTCGAATCCGGCCATGCTCAGGGCCCACTCAAAGCTCTCCAGAAACAGGGCCGACAGGTTTGACGGAAGGACCACCTCATAGGAATAAGACATATCTTTACCTCCGGAGAGAATTAAGCACGCCGGCCACTCGCCCTATTGCGGAACAGGGGCACCATGATCATGGGTGCCAGCAGGGTAGTCACAAAGGTCATCATGATGGAGACACCGAACAGGTCCACCCCGATGATGCCCCGGGCCAGGCCCGCTCCGGCTATGATCAGGGCCACCTCGCCCCGGGGCAGCATGCCGATGCCTATCCGCCCCGCACCGGTGCGGTTGAAGCCCACCCCCAGGGCGGGCAGGCCGCTCCCCAGCACCTTCCCCAGGATAGCCAGGACACTGAAGACGATGCCGAAGACCAGCACCCCGCCTATAGCGGGAATATCCACCAGCATGCCCATGACCACGAAGAAGATGGGGACCATGAAATGATAAACGGCGGCCACGGGCCTGGCCAGCGACCGGGCCAGCTCGGTGTGAGAGAGCGCCAGGCCTATGGTATAGGCGCCGATTATCATGGCCAGGCCGAAGCTCTCCGCCAGCCCCGAGAAAAGGAAGGCCAGGGCCAAGGCCAGGGACACCCGGGCCCCCGACACCCGAAAGGACATCAAAAACCGGGAGATATAACGGGAAAGCAGGATGCCCAGGACCATGAGGGCCACCCAGAAGCCCAGGGCCTTTCCCCCCACCGCCAGCAGGTGAGTGACGGAAATGCTGCCGGCAGCGGAGATTCCGGCCACAAAGGTCAGGGCCAGGATGGCCAGGACATCATCCAGTACCCCCGCCGCCAGGATGGTAACCCCCTCCGGGGCATCCAGCCTTTTTATATCGGCCAGCACCCGGGCGGTGATGCCCACCGAGGTCGGCGCCATGATAGCCCCCATAAACAGGGCCTCGGGAGAAAGAAACCCCCCGGAGATGCCGAAGGCCACCGTGGCCGCCACCCCCAGGGCGAAGGGAACGACCACCCCTCCCAACGCCACCAGGGCCGCCGGTCCGGCATAGCGAAGGAACTGCACCAGGTCGGTCTCCAGCCCCGCCGAGAAAAGAAGCACGATGGCGGCTACCTGGGCAAAGGCCCACAGCTCCGGGGACACGGGTATCGAGAACCCGCCCCCGGCGGAGCCGGCATGGAGGAAGAGGGGTCCCAACCCCCCCAGGTCGAGGCCTCCCAGGGCGAAGGGGCCGATGGCCACCCCGGCCAGAAGCTCCCCCAGGACCGGGGGCTGCTTGAGAATCCTCTCGAAGATCTCCCCGCCCAGCTTGGCCGCGAAGAGGATGATGGCCAGTTGGTAGACCAGCCTGGTGACTAGTTCAGTAGGTCCCGCTTCCATCCCTCAACCCTCTGGACAAAATCCTCTGTCCATAGTATATTACTACACATTGACCCGACAGAAATTATTGGAGAGAGCAGCGACGATATGACAGGGCCTTCTAAGACCCGCCGGGGGCACAGCCGTTGACCCTTTCCGTTCTGCTTCTGTTGGTCGGCATCATTATCATCCTGGCCTGCTGCGAGCTGTTTGTCAACGCCGTGGAGTGGCTGGGAAAGCTTCTGGGCCTGGGGGAGGGGGCGGTGGGGAGCATCCTGGCCGCCGTCGGCACAGCCATGCCCGAGACCATGATCCCCATTATCGCCATCCTCTTCATGGACTCGCCGGACGCCCACGATATCGGCATCGGGGCTATC
The DNA here is from genome assembly GCA_036447315.1 of Dehalococcoidia bacterium. Lineage (GTDB taxonomy): Bacteria > Chloroflexota > Dehalococcoidia > JACVQG01 > JAZFUS01 > JAZFUS01. The sequence goes on along the minus strand of JAZFUS010000029.1, from coordinate 2,845 downwards.
CTGGGGGCCCCCTTTCTGCTCTCCACCTTCGCCTTTTTTATGGTGGGCGTCTCCGTCCTGGGCTTCTCGGCCTCCGGGAGACGGACCCCGGAGATGAAGGTCAACACCGTCATCCTGAGCCGGGATATGAGGTACTTCCTCATCGTCTACTCCATAGCCATAGGGGCTGCCTTTATCCCCAGCAACTTCTCCATAGCCATCGGGTCTGTCTTTATCCCCCACCTCTACATCAAGTGGGCGGTGGCCGTCCTCCTCCTGGGCATGTACGGTTACTACGTTTACCGCACCCTGCAGGAGCCGGGAATCGAGGGCGAATCCCTCAACCCCCTCTACTTCTCCCGGACCGCCGCCCCACCCCGCCTGTCCATGGTGATCGTCCAGTTCTTCATCGCCCTGGGGGGAATCATCCTGGGGGCCAGGATCTTCGTGGGCAGCCTGGAAACCATAGCCCATGAAATGCAAATATCCGCCCTGGTCCTCTCCCTGCTCCTCGCCCCCTGGGCCACGGAGCTGCCGGAGAAGTTCAACAGCGTCCTCTGGGTGAGGCGGGGCAAGGACACCCTGGCCATGGGCAACATCAGCGGGGCCATGGTTTTCCAGAGCTGCATACCTGTCGCCATCGGCATAGCCTTCACCAAATGGGACCTCACCACCACCGCCAATTTCCCCGCCCTTATCAGCGGCTTTATCGCCCTGACCTCCACCACCATCGTGTTCAGCTCCCAGAAAATTCTTCACAGGCTGAGCCCCAAGGTCCTGCTGATCGGTTTCCCCTTCTGGCTGCTCTTCGTGCTGTACGTGATCTTCTACGCCGTCTAACCCCTCAGGAGGGCGATCACAGCCCCACCCGCCACCACCGAGGCGATCTGCCCCGCCGTATTGGCGCCCACGGCATACATCAGCAGGTGGTTGTGGGGATCTACCCGCAGCCCCTCCCTCTGCACCACCCGGGCCGACATGGGGAAGGCCGAGATGCCCGCGGCGCCGATGAGGGGATTTATCTTCTTCCCCGATATATAGTACATGATCTTGCCGAAGAAAAGCCCGGCGCCGGTATCCAGGGCAAAGGCCACCAGCCCCATGAAGAAGATGAGGACCGGGCTCCGCAGAGTGAAGACGGTATCGGGGTTGAGGAAGTTGCCGGCGGTCATGGTGGAGCCCACGGTGATCCCCAGCAGGATGGTGGTGATGTTGACCAGCTCGTTCTGGGCGGAGTTGGAGAGCCTCTCCACCACCCCCGACACCCGCAGCAGATTGCCGAACATGAGAAAGCCGATAAGGGGAGTGGACATGGGGGCTATGAGACCGGCGATCAGGATGACCACCACGGGGAACAGGACCTTGGCGGTATTGGAGACGGGCCGGGCCCTGGTGGTCATCCTGGTCTTCCTCTCGGCGTCGGTGGTGAGAAGCCTCATGATGGGTGGTTGGATTATGGGCACCAGGGCCATATAGGAGTAGGCGGCCACGGCGATGGGGGCCAGAAGCTTCGGAGCCAGCAGGGCCGCCACATAGATGGAGGTGGGGCCGTCGGCGGAACCGATGATGCCTATAGCGGCCGCCTCGTTCAGGGGGAAGCCCAGGACCAGGGCCACCAGCAGGGTCCCAAAAATGCCGAACTGGGCGGCCGCCCCCAGAAGCACGGTGTAGGGGCGCTCCAGCAGGGGACCGAAGTCTATCATGGCCCCTATGCCGATGAAGATGAGCAGGGGGAAGATCTCGGTCCTCAGGCCTATATCGTTCAGCAGCCAGAAGATGCCCACCCCCTCCTCGTGGACCCCGCTGAAGGGGATGTTGCCCAGGATTACCCCCAGCCCTATCGGCAAAAGCAGCACCGGTTCGATATTCTTCTTGATGCCTAAATAGAGGAGGATACCCCCCAGCACCATCATCAGCAGGTGGGCCGGGGTCTGGACCAGGCCCAGAAACCCACCAAATATTTGTTCGGAAACCATCATCACCTCAGGAGCTTAACTTTTATCTTCCTTGGCGGGGAATATCCAGCCCAAAACAGCCATAGCCAGCCAGAGGGCCAGCAGGGCGACAAAGACCATACCCATCCCCGCCCCCATCACCCACAGCCCTCGACCGAACTCTTCCGAAATCAACACCTGCTCCTTATGTAAAGTTTATCCCAGGTTAAAGTTAACGTAGGTGATCGCCATGAATATGGCGATCACCGTCACGATATACCAGTTGAGGCCCGCCCTTTTTTTCAAGGGGGGGGACACCAGGGCGCCGATGGAGATACCGGTGAGCAGCATCACCACCAGAGCGGGGTAGATATGGTTCGGGGATACCGCCGCCAGGACCGGCCCCTTGGTATAGAAGAGATCGTCAATAGCGATAACCAACATATTGAACAGGTTTGAGCCAAAGGTATCTCCCACGATGATATCCACCGCTCCGATGCGCAGGGCGGCCAGGCCCACGGTGACCTCGGGCAGAGTGGTGGTAAAGGCCAGGAACAGGCTGCCCACAAAGCTCTGGCCCCACCCGGTAACCTCGGCTATCTCCTTGCCGATGAAGGCCAGCCAAATCCCGCCCGCGATGATAAACACCGCCGAGATGCCGAAGATCACCCATGCCCTCCTCAGGGATATATCTCCATATGCCATACCCGAATCGGCGATCAGGATGTCCACACGCTCCTTCTTCTCAAATTTATAGAGCATCACCACCATGGCGGCATACGAAAAAATCATGAGCGGGGTATAGATTCCTATCCACCCGATGCCCATGGGCGACCAGGCGGAAAGGGAAAGGCTGGAGGCAGCCAGGGCCACCATGAACAGGCTGGCCCCGGCGGTCAACACCTGTCCCCGCGCGGCCGCTCCCAGCAGGG
>JAZFUS010000028.1:0-3068 GCA_036447315.1 Dehalococcoidia bacterium | reverse complement strand
TACTTAGATGTTTCAGTTCCCCCGGTTCCCCCTCCGATAACCCATAGCTATCGGAGTGCCTCGATATTACTCGAGACGGGTTGCCCCATTCGGGAATCCCCGGCTTAGCTTGCTAGACGGCTCACCGAGGCTTTTCGTAGCCTTGCCACGCCCTTCATCGGCCCTGAACGCCAAGGCATCCACCGTGTGCCCTTACTTCTTTGACCTACACCAGACAGAGGACAAAATCTCTATCTTTCTTTATTAACTAACGAACTATTCTTTTTTTAAGGTGCAAAAAGCGGCGGGATGTACCGCCGCTTGGAGCATACTTCCATCCCGGCTCAAACTTTATGTGTCCTGTATCTTCTCCAACATCACGCTCCAAGGTCAGTATACAGACCCCGAAAGACCTTGTCAAGTTGTTTTACTCTGAATGTACAAGGCTTTACAAAACTCCGGGAAGTGGCTAAAATAGCTCTCATGAATGTTTGTTTGGGCAAGCGATTTGCATTCTGGAATTAAGTGTTGCCGGCGAGCCCATGGGGATTCCCCCTTTCCCCAACATTTCTCGAGTCACGATGGTCACAACCTTGAGGTTGTGACTGTCCGGCTTTTGGGGGCCGGCAGCCCAGGGAGGAGAAATCCAAGTGACCAAAAATCCGGTTAAGGCCAGGGCCAAAAAGAAGGCCCGAAGCTTCCTCAACGAGATAGAATCCAAGGAGCTCCTGAGGGGCGCGGACATACCCGTCACGGAGACCAGGCTGGCCCGTACCCAGGCCCAGGCCGTAGCCATTAGCCAGGAGATGGGCTTCCCCGTGGTCCTCAAAATCGTCTCTCCCGATGTCGTCCATAAGAGCGATGTCGGCGGAGTCCGGTTGGGTTTGGCCAACAAAAGACAGGTGGCCATTGCCCACCGGGAGATACTGGCCTCGGTGCGCCAGGCGCACCCCGGGGCCGATATCGAGGGGGTGTCGGTGCAGCGCATGGCCCGGACCGGTACCGAGGTGATCATCGGCATGTCCAAGGACCCCCAATTCGGCCCGGTGCTTATGTTTGGCCTGGGCGGGATCCTGGTGGAGGTCCTCAAGGATGTTTCCTTCCGCATCGTGCCCTTAAACCCCAGGGATGCCCGGGAGATGGTCCGGGAGATCAAGGGCTTCCCGGTCCTCGAGGGGTTCCGGGGGCTGGAGCCGGCCAACATCCCCTATCTGGAGGAGATGATCCTCAAGGTCTCCCGGTTTGTGGAGAAACATGAGGAGATCAAGGAGTTGGACCTGAACCCCGTGTTTGCCTATAGCGATGGGGCGGTGGCTGTGGATGCCAGGGTAATCCTGGAGGAAGCGGGGTCCTAGGCAGGGGCCCTCCGGGAGAGATACAGGACGAATTCCTCATGACAGTAGATTTCCAGAAGCTGGACCGGGCCTTTAATCCCAAGGTCGTGGTGGTGATCGGGGACAAGCAGGCCGAGGGCTACCGCTGGCTCAGGAGCCTGAGCACCTTTCATGGCGAGGTCTATTCCGTCCAGATCGATCCCGCCGAGATACCCAACATCGAGGCCCTGGGGATCAAGAACTACCTCAGCCTTCAGGACGTTCCCGGCGAGATCGACTATATCATCGTGGCCGTGCCGCGGGTGGTGGCCCCCCGGATACTGGAGGACTGCATCCGGAGGGGTGCCGGCGGGGTGAGCTTCTTCACCTCGGGCTTCGCCGAGACGGGCACCGAGGAGGGGATAAGGCTTCAGGAGGTCATGGCCCGCATGGGCCGGGAGGCGAACCTCAATCTGGTGGGACCCAACTGCATGGGTATCTTCAATCCCAGGATCGGCCTTCGCTTCACCCTGGACCAGGAGGCCGGCCAGCCCGGTCGCGTCGGGTTCATCGCCCAGAGCGGCACCCACCTCAGCTTCATGTCCACGGTGGGCCCCTTGAACGGCGTTAACATCACCAAGGGTGTCAGCTATGGCAATGCCATTGTCCTGGACAGCCCCGACTACCTGGACTATATGCTCCAGGACGACGAAACGGAGATTATCGGCCTCTATATCGAGGGGGTAAAGGACGGCCGGCGTTTCTTCCGGTCCCTCCGCGAGGCCGCCCGGAAAAAACCGGTGCTTATATGGAAGGGGGGCGAGACCGAGGAGGGGACCCGGGCCACGGCCTCCCATACGGCCTCCCTGGCCGAATCGCCGCAGGTGTGGCAGGCGCTTATCAAGCAGAGCGGGGCCATCAAGGTCGGCAACCTGGAGGAGATGATCGATACCCTGCAGGGGCTGCTCCATTTCAAGCGCCCCCGGGGAGACCGGGTGGCCCTGGTGGCCCTGAGCGGCGGGCAGTCGGTGATCATCACCGATGCCTTTGCCCGGGCCGGGCTCAAGGTGCCCGACCTCACCCCCGAGTCCTACCGGGAGCTGGGGGAGTTCTTTAATATCATCGGGGGCAGCTATCGCAACCCCTTCGATGTCAGTCCCACCATGTCCGCCCTGGACAACCTGACCAGGATACTGAATATCCTGGACCGGGACGACAACATCGACAGCGTGGCGCTGGAGGTATCCTCCCTGTTCATGTTCCGGCGCTGGGAGAAGGACCCCACCTACCTGGATACGCTGGCCGATACCCTGGCGGAATTCAAGAACCGTTCCTCCAAACCCTTCTTCATCGTCCTCGTCGCCGGAAACCGGGAGGTCACGGCGGTGGAGGCCCGGGAGAGGTTCGTTGCCCGGGAGATAGCCACCTTCCCCAGCTTCCGGCGGGCCGCCGAGGCCCTGGAGAGGGTGGTCAATTATTACGGGTCCCGGGAGCAGGGGGACACATAGGATGCCGAGGCCGAGCCATCGGCACGACGACGGGTAAAATACGGAACACGGGTCCCGGCATCAAATACCTCTGGTTGGGGGTGACGTACCGCAGATGGAGAAACGAAGAGTAGTTGTGACTGGCATCGGGGCCTTGACACCCCTGGGGATAGGGGTGGAGCCCAGCTGGGAGGCCCTGGTGGAGGGGAGATCGGGCGTGGGCCCGGTTACCTCCTTCGATGCCAGCCCCTTCAAGTGTCAGGTTATCGGCGAGGTCAAGGGCTTTGAC
>JAZFUS010000027.1:0-4899 GCA_036447315.1 Dehalococcoidia bacterium | reverse complement strand
GCGTGCCTGGAGCAAGCAGACCGGTTTGATATCATCCACAACCACACCTGCCTTGAGGGCCTGTCCACCGCAGGCCTTGTTCCAACCCCTGTCCTCACGACGCTCCACGGACCCCTTTCCGGCGACTGGCTCCTCCTTCTCGAGCACTATCGAGGCTGGTGGAACACAATCAGCGATTCGGCCAGGTCCCTGCTTCCCGCGAAGGAGCGTTTCGTGGGAACCATCTACAACGCCATCGATGTGGCCTCTTACCCGTTTAACGACGGGAGGCATGACGATTACCTGCTGTTACTCAGCCGCATGAGTTACGAGAAAGGACCCCATCTGGCGATTGAAGCCGCTCACCGACTGAAGATGCGGCTCGTCCTCGCCGGGAACGTCCACCCCGTGGACCAGGAGTACTTCCAGGGACAGGTCCTCCCCCACGTGGACGGCGACACGGTCCGGTATGTCGGGGAGGCAGATTATCACTACAAGCGGGAACTCCTGGCGGGAGCCCACTGCCTTCTGGCGCCTATTACCTGGCCGGAGCCCTTCGGCCTGTTCATGATAGAGGCCATGGCCTGCGGGACTCCGGTGGTGGCGTTCAACCGCGGCTCGGTGCCTGAGGTGGTACGCCACGGCGGTACCGGCTACGTGGTGGAAACGATGGAACAGATGGTGGAGGCGGTGCAGCAGGTCCATCTCATTGACCCGAAGGACTGCCGGGAGCACGTAGAGCGGCACTTCGATGTCCCTCGAATGGCGGGTGATTACCTGGCCGCCTACCAGCGCATTCTCGGCGCAGAGGCTGGTGACAAGATGGAGGCCTCCCCTCTCCCGCGGCCTCGGCTGCGCCGGTATCATACCGACGAAGGCCCCCAACCGGTCATGCCGGATAAGCTTGCCGGCGAGAACGCAAGTGTGGCCATCCCTTCCAACTAGGTCACCGGGAATGGTAGAGTGATTACGGATCAGATAGTCGTCACCGCTGGTTCAATTTTTGCTGTCTCGGGCCGCAGCGGGGATATCCATCCCCGGACTCAAGAGGGTTTCTACGCCTACGATACACGATTCCTCTCCATGCTCCGCCTTTCCCTGGAGGAGAAGGAGCCGCAGGTGGTGGGATCTGGACAGTTCGATCACTCCATAGCCAGCTTCTATGCCAGCTCACAGGGTGTCCATGGCCTTCCCGCCGCCAGCGTGAGCATTGTCCGGGACCGGTACATTGCCGATGGCCTTCACGAAGACATTAGCCTGATCAATCACTCGGACCGGCCACGGAAGGTCCGCCTGAAGGTGGCTTTTGACGCGGACTTTGCCGATGTCTTTCAAGTACGCCTGGGACCCGTCCGCAAGGTGGGGCGGGTTACTGTAGAAACGAGGGAGAATCAGCACCTGTGTCTGGTGTACCGAAGGCGTGCCTTCCACAGAGAGACATGGGTCGCCTTCTCGGCTGAGCCAAAGGTCGAAGGAAAAACGGCCGTCTTCGAGGTGGTATTGGAGCCCAAGACCGTCTGGAAGACCTGCATGACAATTCTTCCGGTCCTGGATGCCGCACCGCCACCTATGAAGTGTGTGTCCGAAATGTTGGGTTCTCCCTACGGCGCCTACCACCCCCAGGAACAGCGACCCCTCAGTGAGCTCCAGGGTGTTAGAGGCTCTCGGCCCCTTGAGGATGGGCTTCCACAGCTGGAGACCGACCATGCCGGCCTGCGTGTGGCTTACCACCAGGCACTTGCCGACCTCCGTTCTCTCCAGATGGAGTACTTTCCGGGACATCATATCCTGGCGGCTGGGCTGCCGTGGTTCATGGCAGTCTTCGGGCGCGACTCTATCATCGCCGCCATTCAAACGAAGCTCCTTGGCACGGACCTCAAGCTGGGGACCCTCCACACCCTGGCAACCCTTCAGGCTACGGTCAACGATAAATTCCGCGAGGCTAACCCCGGCAAAATCCCCCACGAGGTGCGGCTGGGAGAGCTTTCGGTCCTGGAAGAGCTCCCCCACTCACATTACTACGGCAGTGTGGATGCTACCCCTCTCTTCATACTCCTCCTGTGGGAGGCCTATCAGTGGACGGGAGACCGGGAATTGCTTCGACAGTTTCTCCCGGCGGCAGAGGCGGCCCTGCGGTGGATCGATCGCTACGGAGACAAGGACCAAGACGGCTTTGTGGAGTACAAGCTGGGCACCAGGCACGGCTTGCGAAACCAGGGCTGGAAGGACTCGGGCGACTCCATCAACTTCGCCAATGGGCGTCTGGCCGAAAGTCCCATTGCACTGGCAGAGGTCCAGGGCTACGTCTACGATGCCAAACGGAAGATGGCCGAGATATACAGGGTGTTGGAGGCCTCATCAAGCGCCCGCAGGTTGGAGCGGCAGGCCCAGCAGCTCAAGGAGCAATTCAATGATGCCTTCTGGATGCCTGAGCAAGGGTACTATGCCCTGGCCCTTGATGGACGAAAGCATCAGGTTGACAGCATCGCATCAAACCCCGGCCAGTGCCTCTGGAGCGGCATTGTCGATGAGGACAAGGCGCGAAGCGTGGTTGAGCGGCTGATGGCTCCTGACATGTTCACCGGGTGGGGGATCAGGACACTGTCCACGGAGATGGCCAGGTATCATCCCCTCTCCTACCACAATGGGAGTGTGTGGCCTCATGACAACTCCTTGATAGCAGCGGGTATGGCCCGCTACGGTTTCTCCAGAGAGGCAAAAGAGGTTGCTTTGGCCATCATCGATACCGCGGCTGCTTTCCCGGACCAACGTCTCCCGGAGGTGTTCGCTGGTTACCTCCGCCGTGAGTACTCCTTTCCTGTTTCCTACCCGGCGGCTAACGTGCCGCAAGCCTGGGCTTGTGGTGCCCTGATTTACCTGCTGGAGACGCTGCTGGGAGTCATGCCCGCGGGAGACCGTTTACTTCAAGAGGCACCTCGGGAAGGCCTTTCTATCTCCTTGACCGGCGTTCCCTACCGAGGCTCGCGGCGCGTTCTCTGACCAGGGGTGTATGCGGAACCGCTGGCGCCCTTCCCATATGACTTCTCATGGGCCTCTTCGAAGCCGGCAGACACATGCCCCCGGGAGGTCCCTTGGATTTTTCCCGGTGGAACCGGCAGGCGCCGCCCGTGGACCGCTTCGGGGCCCGCCCCGGCATGATACGTGGTTTGACCTCGCGGCGGCAGCCGTCGTAAAATCTTGGTACTCGCTATGGAATACTTTAAACAGGCCATCGCGCTGCGGCATCCCTATGCCAAGGCGTGGAGAGACAGGACCGGGGGCAAGGTCCTGGGCTACCTCTGCTGCTATATGCCCGAGGAGATCGCCTATGCCGCCGGGGTCCTGCCCGTCAGGATCGTCCCCGGCTCCGAACCCCAGGACCTGAGCAATCTCTATATGGTAAGCTTCTTCTGCCCCTTCTCCCGGGACTGCCTGGGCGAGGGCCTCAAGGGCAGCTATGATTACCTCGACGGCATCTCCATGGGCCATACCTGCATCCAGATCGACCAGACCTACGACAGCTGGAGGATGTACCTGCCCCGCACCTTCGAGCACTATATCCCGGTGCCCGGCACCGGGGAGGCGCCAGTACTGAAACCCTTCTTCACCGCCGAGCTGGGCGACTTCCAGACGGCCGTGGAGGGGTGGACGGAACGGGCCATCACCGAAGCCGACCTGGACAGGGCCATCGAGGTCTATAACCAGCACCGAAGGCTCCTGCACCGGCTCTACCGGCTGCGCCGGGACGATCCCCCCGCTATCTCCGGGGCGGACGCCTTCGAGGTAGTGCTCTCCTCCATGTTCACGGATAAGGACGAGCATAACCTGTGGCTCGCCGAGCTTCTGGACGGCCTCCCCAGCCCGGAAAACCGGCCCTCACCGGGGCCCCGGGTGATGATGGTGGGGGGGGAGACCCACGACCCCGAGCTTCTCCGGCTCATCGAGGAGCAGGGGGCCAATATCGTCATCGACGACCTGTGCATGGGCAGCCGCTATTTCTGGAACCCCGTGGTCCCGGAGGAGGACCGCCTCTCCGCCATCGCCGGCCGGTACATGGGCAAGCCCGCGTGCCCGGTGAAGGATGTCTCCAATGCCGGCGGGCGCACCCGCCACCGGCACCTGATGGAGCTGGCCCGGGACTGGGAGGTGCAGGGGGTGTTCATCGTCAATCAGAAGTTCTGCCACCCCCAGGAGCTGGACATGCCCTCGCTGGACCGGCTGTTCCGGGAGAACGGGCTGCCCACCTGCACCATCGAGCTGGACTCCACGCTGCCCCGGGGCCAGATAAGGACCAGGGCCCAGGCCTTCCTGGAGATGCTTCAGTTGGAGGGGGTGTGAGCTACCCCACCCGCGCCCTGGACTGCTTCCCCCTGGCCAAGGAGCTCAGGGTCCGCCACTATGAGAATATTATGACGGCCCGGGAGCGGGGCAGCCTCCTGGTCTGCGGCGGGGTGGTCCTCCCCTGGGAGATTGTGGAGGGGTTCGGAGAGGTCGAGTTCTTCGAGGGGGAGCCCTATGGGTCCGCCGTGGCCGCCTATCCCGAGCTGGCCGCCGCCTCCGTCGAGGCCACCGATGCCCACGGATACGGCCGCGATGTCTGCCCCTATGCCCGCAGCTACTGGGGCGCCATGTTCCTCAACCGCACCCCCTGGGGCGAGTTCCCCAAGCCCCATTTCGCCGTCCAGTACCACCACGCCCACTGCGGCACCAATGACAAGTGGTTCCGGGTGCTGGCCGAACACTTCGATGTCCCCTACTACAGCATCGACTATCCCCGCCTCAGGACCGCCACGGGCGCCCTGACCCCGGCGCAGCTGGAGCGATACACCGAGTACCTCACGGTCCAGTATCAGGATTTCATCCGGTGGGGCGAAAAGGTCACCGGGCGGACCTACGATGATGAGCGCTTAATCAGGGCCC